>NZ_RAWF01000228.1:0-16361 GCF_003612075.1 Corallococcus sp. CA041A | reverse complement strand
AGCGGGGACTCTCCTGCGTAGGACTGCGCGGTGTCGCCGTGGCCGGGGTCGGCTCGGCGGCCCGGGGCGTCTCCACCACGGCCGCGGAAGGCGGAGTGGACGGCGGCGTCACGGGCGGGGTGGCGGTTGCGGCAACAGGCGGGGTGGCCGGAGCCTCGGACGCCGACGGCGCCTCGGGGGCGGCGGCGATGGAGGCGACGGTCGCCTCCGGCGGCGTGGCCGTCACGGCCGGGGCCTCCGGGGCGCGGGCCACGGGGGCCTGCTCCACGGTGGTGGACGGCGGCTCCACGGCGACAGGCGCCTGCGGGGCCTCCGGCTCCATGTAAGCCGCGCCCTGCGGCTCGGACTCCGGCTCGTAGGCGGGCTCGTTCGCCTGAGCGTAGGCGTCCTGGTTCTCGTGGGCGGACGCGCCCGCGGGAGGACCGACCTTGCGGCGCACCACGAAGCCCTTGGCGGCAACGGGCGGAGCGGCCTGCTTGGGCTTGCGCTTGTCCAGGATCTTCTGGACCGCGGCGGTGGCCTGGTCATCGTCCAGCGAGGACGAGTGGCTCTTGACGTCGTAACCCAGCCCGGCGAGCTCGGTCACGACCTCCTTATTGTCGAGCTCAATCCCGTGGCTCTTGAGCTCCTTGGCGATTTCGTGAACGCGCTTCTTCGACATACCTTGATTGGCCTTCTGCTCCGCCGACGACGAGGCCGAGCACCCTAGTCCAAAGCCGAAATTGTGTGCGAGTGGTGCTTAACAGCCACCACGCCGCCCTGGGGACCTACCACGAACCGGGTGAGTTCCGCCTGTGACTTGCGAGAACCACACCCGACGCAGGTCCTGACCGGACCTGACGCCGTGATTTCCGTGGGATGTATCCCGGGCCGTTTGGTTGCGCGGCGCATCCACCTACCCCCTGTCGTTACGGTGCCTTGGCCGCTTCCACGCCCTCTGACCCGCCTGCCGATGCCAGCGCACCCCGCTCCGCGTTCAGCTCCGCGCGCAGCTTGGCTTCCTCCACCAGATAGTTCTCCGCCGCGCTCTTCAGCTGGCGGGCCTTCTTGATGCCCACGCCCGGCACGTCGCCCAGGCGGGTGAGGTCCTTCTCGTTCGCGATGTCCTCCACCGTGCGGTAGCCGGCGAGGATGAGCTGCTCGATGGTCTTCTCACCAACGCCGCGCACGCGCGCCATGCGCTCCGGCTGGGACAGCTCGTCCGGGTGGCGGCGGGCCTCGGCCAGGCGGGCCTGCTCGCGCTCGTAGTCCATGCGCGACAGTTCCTGCTGGTCCTCCACCATGCGCCTCTTGGCCTCCTCCTGCATGGAGGCGATGCGGGTGGGGTCGATGCCCGGAATCTGCGCCAGCATCTCCGCATTGGCGTCCGCGACGTCGCGCGCCTGACGGAAGCCGTGCGCGTAGAGCGTCTCCACCAGCATCTCGTTGACGCCCGGCAGGGCACCGAGCGAGCGGCTGGCGAACTCGCGCATCTCCCGCACGCGGCTCTCGCTGTTGATGTCCAGCTTCCAGCCGGTCAGCTGGGCGGCCAGGCGCACGTTCTGCCCGCGCCGGCCGATGGCCAGGGACAGCTGGTCGTCCGGGACGATGAGCTCCATGGCGTGGTTGGCCTCGTCGATGATGACGCGGCTCACTTCCGCCGGGGCCAGGGCCGAGCACACGAAGCGCGCCGGGTCCTCGTCGTAGGGGACGATGTCGATCTTCTCCCCGCGCAGCTCCTGCACCACCGCCTGCACGCGGCTGCCCTTCATGCCCACGCACGCGCCCACGGGGTCCACGTCCGAGTCGCGGCTGGACACGGCGATCTTCGCGCGGCCACCCGGCTCGCGGGCCGCCGCCTCGATGACGACGATGCCTTCGGCGATTTCCGGCACCTCCATCTCGAAGAGCTTGGTCAGCAGGTTCACGGACGCGCGCGACAGGACGATCTGCGGGCCCTTGGACTCACGGAGCACGTCCAGCACGTAGGCCTGGACGCGGTCGCCCGGGCGGTAGGTCTCACGCGGGACCTGCTCGCGGACAGGCAGCACGGACTCCGCGCGGCCCAGGTCCACCACGATGTTGCCGCGCTCGAACCGGCGGGCGATGCCCGTGACGATCTCGTTCTTGCGGTCCTTGTACTCGTTGAAGACGTTCTCGCGCTCGGCGTCGCGGGTGCGCTGCAGGATGACCTGCTTGGCCGTCTGCGCCGCGATGCGGCCGAAGCCGCGGCGGAAGGTCTTCAGGCGGAGGATGTCACCGTACTGGTCGTCCTGGGCCTTGGCTTCCGCGGCGTCCTCGTCCCGGTAGAAGATCTGGAAGACGAGCTCGTCACCGGGCTCCACTTCCATGCCCTTCTTGTGGGCCTCTTCCATGGTGATCTGGTTGACCGCCTGGACGGGGTCGTTGATCTCCGAGACCACGGTGATGGCCTGGAAGAGCTCCACGACGCCCTTCTCCGGGTCGTACTTGGCCTCCAGGTTGCGGTCCTGGCCAAAGTGCTTCTTGGCCGCGGTGTTCATCGCGTCCTCGAGGGTGGCAATGAGCACGGCCCGTTCGATGCCCTTGTCCTTGGCGACCTGATCCAGGACGAGGTTGAGGTTGACTGCCGGGTTGGCGGGCGTGGGCATGGCTGTGTCTTCTCCGAAAATGGGTCCACGGGCGGCCCTGGCGCGAACAGGGTCCCCTGTATGTCGACGTCTAGAACTCGAACTCCAGATGGGCCTTGGCGATGTCCTTGAAGGGGATGATGAAGGCACCGCCCCCTTCCACGTCCACGGAGATGGCGTCGGCCGCCACTCCGATGAGCGTGCCGCTGAAGTTCTTCCGCGGCGGGTCACCCAGCGGGCCGAAGGTCTTCACCTTGACCTTCTGCCCCTTCACCCGTTCGAAGTGCGCCGGCTTCTTCAAGGGCCGGTTCACCCCGGGGCTGGAGACCTCCAGGTTGTATTCCTGGGGGATGAAGTCCTCCACGTCGAGCACCGGATCCACCGCGCGCGACACCTGGGAGCACTCTTCCAGTCCCACCCGGCCACCGGGCTTGTCGATGAACAGCCGCAAAACCCAGCCCTCGCGCTCGCGGACGTACTCCACGTCCAGGAGCTCCAGGCCTTCGTTCGCCACGATGGGGTCCAGCAGCGCCGCTGCCTTCTCCTCCACCGTCTGTTTGATGTTCTTCGGCTCCATGGCCAGGAAACAGGTCTCCAAAAACGCGAAAAGCGGGCACGGCGGCCCACTTTTCGAATGTGATGCGTCGAAAAATGTCGGGGCGTCCCGTAACACACGCCCCCTCGGGGTGTAAAGGAAGGACACACCCCGAGGCGCCGGCTCGAACGCCCCCCGGGAGTGAAGGATTCCCAGGGGTTCCGAGTGACGCCGGTGGCGTTATAACGCCCCCATGCACCTCATCGCCGCCGCACAGATGGTGTCCACCGCGGACAAGGCCCACAACCTGGATGTGGCCACGCGCCTCGTGCGCCAGGCTGCCTCCCTGGGTGCCCACCTGGTGGGCCTGCCGGAGAACTTCTCCTGGATGGGCCCGGAGCCCGAGCGCCCCTCCGCCGCGGAAGCCCTGGACGGCCCCACCCTGAGCCGGATGGCGGAGCTGGCCCGGGGGACGAAGACGACGCTGCTGGCCGGCTCCATCCTGGAGGAGGGAGCGCCCGGCGGCCGGCTCTACAACACCAGCGTCCTGTTCGGCCCGGACGGCGCCCGGCTGGCCGTCTACCGCAAGATGCACCTGTTCGACGTGGATGTGGGCGACGGTGCCACCTATCAGGAGTCCGCGGCGGTGGCGCCTGGGACGGAGGTGGTGGCGGTGGACACGGTGGTGGGCCGGCTGGGCATGAGCGTCTGCTACGACCTGCGCTTCCCGGAGCTGTACCGGCGGCTGTCGAAGGACGGGGCGACGCTGCTCGCGGTGCCGGCGGCCTTCACGATGATGACCGGCAAGGACCACTGGGAGGTGCTGCTGCGCGCCCGGGCCATTGAAAACCAGGCGTACGTGCTGGCGCCAGCGCAGGGCGGGCGGCACTCCGCGCAGCGGCTGACGTACGGCCACGCGATGGTGGTGGACCCGTGGGGCCTGGTGACGGCGCGGGCCTCCGAGGGCGAGGGCCTGGCGCTGGCGCCGGTGGATCCGGAGCTCCAGGCACGCATCCGGCGGAATTTGCCGTGCCTGGCGCACAGGCGGTTGGACTGAGCGGGCGAGAGTGAACGGGAGGGGGCGGGAGGCCCCTCCGGCGCGGCGTTTCCGGGTAGAGTGGTTTTCAGGAAGACCCCTCTGGTGAACGTACGACGCTGGCCTCCCCTGTTTTTCGCGGTCGCACTCATGGCCCTTCCTCCCGGCTGTACCGCCGATGAGAAGCCTCGTGGGCCCACCGAGGCGCCCCTGCCTCCGCCTGTTCCCCGCGCGCACCTGCGGGGGCTGACGGGGGACGTGCAGATCAAACGCGCGGTGGCGGACGAATGGAGCCCCGCGCGCGACGAGCTGCCCCTCTACGAAAACGACAAGGTCCGCACCGAGGCCGGGGCCAGCGCCCAGGTGGTGTTCGCCAATGGCAGCACGCTGCACCTGGGGGGTGATTCCCTGGTGGGCATCGCGGAGAGCAAGTTGCGAACGGACGTCACCGTCCTGCGGGGACGGGTGGACGCCACCCTGGAGAAGCCGGCCACCCAGTCGCTGTCCGTCACCACCCCATCCGCCACGGTTCGTGCGGGCAGGAAGATTGAATTCCAATGAAGGCCGCCCTCTGGCTCAGCGCGTGGATGGGGCTGTCCGTGGTGCCGTCAACCGCACCGACCGCCGTGGGCCGAGAGCCTCCGGACGGCACGACCCTTCCCGGAGGCGGCGCCTCGGCGGCCCCTCGCAAGGCACCCGGTACGGAGCCGCAGACGGCGCTCAAGGCGCTGGAGATGTCGCGCGCGGCGGTGAAGGCCGCGCCGAACGATGCGCGCCGCCGTGAAGCCGAGTCCCGCCTGAAGGACGCGGAGGCGCACTTCCAGGCCGCCCGGTACGCGGACGCGCTGCACAAGGCGGACGAGGCGTGGGCGCTGCTCAACCCGCAGCAGCCGTCCAACTTCACGGTGGAGGTGGACCACGACGGCGGCACCACCACCGTCACCCACCGGCAGGGGCCTCCCGTCACCGTGGAGGCGCAGCACGCCACCCGCGTGCTGGCGAAGGGCGAGTCCGTGCGCGTGCAGCAGGGCACCGTGCTGCCGGAGCCGCCCGGCGCGCCGCAGCTGGCGCAGCCCGCGGACAAGGCCCGCTTCGCGCTGAAGGCCTCGCCCAACGGACTCCTGGGGCCGGTGACGCTGGCGTGGGCCTCCGTCACGGGCGCCACGCGCTACGAGGTGGAGGTCGTCGCGGAAGGCGTGGAGGGCGGAGCGGCACCGGCGCCGGTGCGCACGGTGCAGGCCGCGCGGCAATGGACGTTGCCGGCGCTGCCCGCGGGCCGTTATCGCTGGACGGTGACGGCGGTGAGTCCGGAGCAGGGGCGGTCCCTGCCCTCCCAGACACGGCGCTTCGAGCTGGCCGCGGAATCGCTCGAACTCAACGTCAAGGTGAAGGACGGGTGGCAGAAGTAGCCGCCTGACCCGAGCGAGGAGCCACCGCCGTGCGACTTTTCAAAGCCATCCTCCTCCTGATGCTGGTGGTCAGCATCATCCCCACGCTGATGGTGGGCTGGTTGTCGGTGTCCCATACGCGCGAGCTGCTCATCCGCGATGCGCAGGAGCTGGCGCAGGAGCGCGTGAAGCAGCTGCGGCTCAAGGCGGAGAGCTTCCTGGAGGACCCCACGGAGCGCGTGGTGGGACTGTCCAGCGTGCCGGGCGGATTCTTCACGCTGCCGCAAGACACGCAGCGGCTGCACATCGCGGCGGTGCTCAACCAGCGCCCGGAGTTGCTGGCGCTCACCGTGTTCGGCGCGGACCGGCAGCGGCTGCCCGGCCTGCAGGCCTTCGCGGTGCACGACATGGCGCCCAGCGGGGTGGCGGAGCACGAGGAGCGCGCGCGGGCCCTGTTGGACGAGGGGCTCACCGGGGTGCGCTACTCGGACGTGGTGGCGTCCCACGGCGGCGGCGGGCCGGTGGTGACGCTGGCCGTCCCCGTGGGTGACCCGGTGCAGGGCTACATGGCCGCGGACATCACGCTCGCGGGCCTGCGGCAGATGCTGGCGCAGGAGCGCGTGGGCAGCACGGGGTTCGCGTACCTGGCGGACCGGCATGGCCGCCTGATTACCGGCGGCGGTGACCTGGGCGCGGTGGGTGACGACGTGTCGAAGCGGCTGCCCCTGGCGCACCTGCTCAAGCAGCGCGAGGGCACGCCCGACACGGAGCTGTTCCACGTGGGCAACTTCGGCGAGGGGCGCGACGCGGTGGTGTCCGCGTACTCGGTGCTGCCGGAGGCGGGCTGGGCCATCGTGTCCGAGCAGCCCGTGGAGAACGCCTACCGCCAGGTTGAGTCGATGGAGCGGCGCATCCTCCTGGGCCTGGGCGGAGCCTTCCTGGTGGCGCTGGTGCTGGCGGCCATCTTCTCCCGCAACCTCACGCAGCCGCTGAAGACCTTCATCGCGACGTCGCTGGAGCTGGCGCGCGGCAAGTTCGGCGTGGAGGTGCACCTGAAGCAGAAGAACGAGCTGGGGGAGCTGGCCCAGACGTTCAACTACATGAGCAAGCAACTCATGGCGTACGACATGGAGACGCGCGGCCTCTACGAGAGCCTGGAGAAGGGCTACCTGGAGACCATCGTCGCGCTGGCCAACTCCATCGACTCCAAGGACGCGTACACACGTGGCCACAGCCAGCGGGTGGGCGACGTGGCGGTGGAGATTGGCAAGGAGCTGAAGCTCACCGAGCGCGAGCTGCGGCAACTGCAGTACGGCGGCATCCTCCACGACATCGGGAAGATTGGCATTCCGGAGAACATCCTCTGCAAGCAGTCCCGGCTCACCGACCAGGAGATGTCCCTGATGCGCGAGCACCCCGCCATTGGCGACGCCATCATCGGGCCGGTGACGTTCCTGGGTTCGGTCCGCGCGTGCGTGCGCCACCACCATGAGCGCTGGGACGGCACGGGCTACCCGGACAAGCTCAAGGGCGAGGCCATCCCGATGCTCGCGCGCATCGTGGCGTGCGCGGACACCTTCGATGCATGCACATCCACGCGCCCCTACCAGAAGGCCATGCCGCTGGAGAAGGCGATGGAGATCCTGGACAACCTGAGCGGCGCGCAGCTGGACCCCAAGGTGGTGCTGGCGCTGCGCGCGGTGCTGGCCCAGCGGGGCGTGCGGCTGGAAGGCCACCGGCAGCCCGTCAAGCTGGCTTCCTGAAGCCCCGTTCCCCGGGTCCTTCGCTTTCGCGGCAGGCCCCCCACTCCGCCGGAAGGATGGTAGGGAGGGGCTGCTGCTCCAAAGCCTTGGAAGGTGTACCGGTGAGCAATTTCTGGGATCGCATCAAGCCCGCGCCCAAGCCCGTCAGCGCGACGGATGCGAAGCTGTCCGCGGACGGCGAGTCGCTGACGCTGACGTGGGATGACGGCGTGACGACGACCGCCACCGCGCAGGTGCTGCGCCAGCAGTGCCCGTGCGCCGCGTGCGTGGACGAGTGGACGGCGAAGCGCACGCTGGACCCCTCGCAGGTGCCCGCGAACCTGCGCGTGCTGCAGATGCAGCCGGTGGGCAACTACGCGCTCGCGTTCGTCTTCAGCGACCAGCACACCACGGGCATCTACCCGTGGAATCACCTGCGCGAAATCACCCAGTCACAGGGGTGAAGCGCCCCACCGCGTCCTTCCGGAGGTCCCCGTGACGTCGCGCTACCGGCTGCTGCAACCCCTGGCCACGGGAGGCATGGCGGAGCTGTTCCTGGGCGTGGCGAAGGGCGCGGAGGGCTTCGAGCGGACCGTGGCCATCAAGCGCGTGCTGCCGCACCTGGCGCGCGAGCCGGACATCTCCCGGATGTTCGTCTCCGAGGCGCGGCTGGCCATGCTGCTGCAGCACCAGAACATCGTCACCGTGCACGACGTGGGGGAGAGCGCGGAAGGGCTCTTCCTGGTGATGGAGCTGGTGGACGGCTGGGACCTGGGCGCGCTGATCCGCGCGGTGACGCGCCAGGGACTGCGCATTCCTCCGCACCTGGCGGTGTTCATCGCGAGCCAGGCGCAGGCGGGATTGCAGCACGCGTACCGCCGCCAGCACGACGGCCACCCGGTGGTAACGGCGCACCGGGACGTGTCCCCGTCCAACCTGCTGGTGTCGCGCGAAGGCGAGGTGAAGGTCACGGACTTCGGTATCGCGCGGCTGGCGGGCCTGTCGCGCACGGAGCCCGGGGCCTTCAAGGGCAAGGTGCCGTATGCGGCGCCGGAAGTGCTCCGGGGCGAGCCGGCCACGGCGCTGAGCGACCAGTTCTCGCTCGGCACCCTCCTGGCGGAGCTGCTCGCGGGGCAGCACCCGTTCGGGTCGGTGGCGGCGGAGCCGATGGCGGTGGCGTACTCCATCCTCAACCGCGCGCCCTCGTCGCTGCCGGACGTGCCGGCGTCGCTGGCCACGCTGGTGCTGCGCATGCTGTCGCGCGACCCGGCGGCCCGCTTTCCGGAGCCGGAGGACGTGTCGGAGGCGTTGGCGCGGTGGCTCGCGCAGACGGGGGAGCCCGCGTCGTCGCACGCGCTGGCGACCTTCCTGCGCGGCGTCCGGCTGCCCCTGTCCGTGGGAGAGGTGGCCCAGGCCGCGCTCGCGGAGGCCCCGGCTTCGACGTCGGCGTCGTTCGTGATGTCCGCCGTGCCGCTCGAGGGCGTGGACACGGGGCGCATCCCGTCCGCGTCTGGCGCACGACAGGCCACGATGGCTTATGGCGCTTCGCCAGCGTGGAAGGCGCCTCCGGCCTCTGTCCCCGTGGCGGCGGAGGAAGAGGAGCCGTGGAGCCCACCGGCCGGAGGCGTCTCGCTGTCCGCGTCCGGCGCCGTGGTCCACACCTGTGCCCTGTGCGGTTCGGCGCTGGAGTCCCCTGACTCTCCCTGTGAGTCCTGCACGCGCGGGCCTTCCGGGCGTTGGAGCGATGCGGGCGAGGCTCCTGCGATGGCTCCCGACGCGTCCGTGCCGGGACGCGACCCTGCGGCCCCGCATGGCTCCGCGCGGCCAGGCCCTTCGCGGCCTCAGGCGAACGCGCCCGCGATGGCGACGTCCGCACCCGCTTGGGCGCAGGCGAATGGGCCCACTGGGGCCGCTGCTTCTCGGCCTCAGGCGAACGCGGCGGCGTCCGCACCCGCTCGGGCTCCGGCGAGTGGGCCCAGTGGAGCGCCTGATTCTCGACCGCAGACGAGTGCGGCGCCCCCTGCCTCGCGAGCCCGGACGCAGGCGCCCTCCCCCGCCCCGGCGGATGCTCCCGCGCTGGCCACGCAGTCCATCTCGGACGTGGACGACGCGGAGCGGATGAACCGGCCCAGCATCCGTCAGGCGGCTCAGGGTGACCTGGAGCTGGAGGAGCGCGCGCCCCGGGCGGAGAGTTCGCCGTCGGAGTTCGAGCCCATGGCGCCTTCCCGCTCCCGCGGGCGCTGGGGACCGGCCGTGGCGCTGCTCGGCATCGCGGCAGTGCTCGCTGCGGGCGCGCTGTTCGTGTGGCCCCGCTACGAGCTCCAGGTGCTGCGCGCGCTCGGACTCCCGTCAGCGGTCCTGTCCATCCGCAGCGAGCCCTCCGGCGCCACCGTCCTGGTGGACGGCGTGGAGGTGGGCGTGACGCCGCTGGTGATGGACAACGTCTACCCCGCGCGCGCCGTCCCCGTGCAGCTCAAGCTCAAGGGCTACCGCGTCTGGACGGGGTCGTTCATGGGCGGCAAGAAGTCGGACGTGGCGGCGGAGCTCAAGCGCTGACGCTCCGCCGGGCCCGTCGTCCTACTTCACCAGCCGCAGGTGGCCACGGCGCGGCGGCTGCGGCTCGTCCGGGGGGCCTCCCTCGGGCGGCGGCGGAGGCGCCACCTCCGGACGCGACTCCGGCTCTTCGGTGTGCTCGGCCTGCACCTCGCGCAGGAAGGCACGGGGCCGCTCCGCGGCCACGGGCACCGGCGCGGGCTGCGGCGGACGCGCGACGGAGGCGGACGCCACCGGCGGCTGCTGGAGCAGCTCCGGCGGCATCTCCTCCGGGTACATCCAGAACTCCTTCGTCACGTGGCTGGCGATGGCGAACAGCGCCGACCAGGGCACCGCCACCGTGAAGCGCGAACCGGAGAAGCTCAGCGTGCAGCGCACGCCCCACTCGCCCACCGTGAGGTCGGGGGGCTCGAAACGGTAGGAGAGGTTGAGGCGCAGGTGCGCTTCGCCCCTGAGGCTGGCGGGGACGAGCACGCCCGGACGACGCGCGTCCAGGTGGATCATCACCATGCCCTGGTCGAGCGCGGCCAACAGCCGCTCCTTCTTGTCGGAAACCTTCTTGTCCATTCCAGCGTGTCCGGCAGGGGAATTGCGGGAGCGCCCTCAACGACGGCGCACTTCCCGGTCCATCTCCCGCTTCGTCTCCCGTTCCTTGATGTCGTGACGGCGGTCTTCGTGCGTCTTGCCGCGGCACAGGCCCAGTTCCACCTTGGCCCGTCCCTTCCTGAAGTACAGCACGAGCGGGATGATGGAGTAACCGCGCTCGCGAACCTTCGCCGTCCACCGGTCTATCTCCGCCCGGTGCATCAGCAGCTTCCGGCCCCGGGTGGGAAGGTGGTCGAAGACGCTGGCCGCCTTGTAGGAGCCGATGTGGGCGTTGAGCAGGAACAGCTCCGTGCCCTTCTGGAGCGCGTAGGCGTCCGACAGGTTGGCCGTTCCTTCACGCAACGACTTCACCTCGCTCCCCGTGAGCTCCAGCCCGGCCTCTATCTTCTCATCCACCGTGTAGTCGAAGCGCGCACGCCGATTCTCGGCAATGAGCTTCACCCCCGGCTCCGCACCCACACCCTTCGACTTTCCAGCGGCCATAACGTGTCCCGGGTCTCCTAACCGGCCAGCGGCATGTTGTCGATGAGCCGCGTGGTGCCCGAGAAGGCCGCCACCAGCATGCGCGCCGTCTGTCCGGGCGCCACCGAGTCCAGGGGTGAAAGCGTCCCGGCGTCCCGAACCTCCACGTAGTCCTCGCGGAGGTCCGCCGCCTGCAATTCACGGCGGGCAGCCTCCACCAACGCCCGTGTGTCCCGGGTGCCGGAGGCGAGCAGGGCCTGGGCCGCCCGGATGCCCTTCGACAGGGCGAGCGCCCGCTGGCGTCCATCCGCGGACAGATAGGCGTTGCGGCTGCTCATGGCCAGCCCGTCCGCTTCCCGCACCGTGGGCATGCCCACGATGTCCGCGCCCAGGTGCAGGTCGCGGTTGAGCGTCTTGATGACCTGGAGCTGCTGGTAGTCCTTCTCCCCGAACAGCGCCACGGCCGGCCGGAACAGCGCCAACAGCTGCGTGACGATGGTGGCGACGCCCCGGAAGTGGCCGGGACGCCGCTCGCCGCACAGCCCCTGGCTGACCTCCGTGACGTCCACGTAGGTCTGGTAGCCCGGGGGGTACATCGCCGCGGGCTCGGGCGCGAACACGGCCGTGACGCCCGCGCTCGCGCACCTGGCCAGGTCCCCGTCGAAGTCGCGCGGGTAGCGCGCCAGGTCCTCGCTGGGACCGAACTGCGTGGGGTTCACGAAGATGGACGCAGCCACCACGTCCGCGCGCCGGCCGCCCTCTCTCATGAGCGAGACATGTCCCTCATGGAGGAAGCCCATGGTGGGCACGAGCGCCAGCGTCTTGCCCTCCTTCTGGAGGGACGCGACCCAGGCCTTCACTTCCGGAACGGTGCGCAGGACGTGGGGTGCCATGGCTAGACGGGAGCCCCGTAGATGCCGCCGACCTTCTCCGCGGGCTCGCCAGCACCTTCCGCTTCGGGGGCCGCCGGCGTGGGCGTCACCAGCCGGATGCCCTTGGTGGCCTTGAAGCTGTGCTCTTCATCCGGGAAGGTGCCCGCGCGCACTTCGGAGAAGTACGTGTTCGCGGCCTCCTTGATGTTCCCGTGCAGGTTGGCGAAGCGCTTCACGAACTTCGGCTTGAAGTCCGGGTTCATGCCCAGCAGGTCGTAGCAGACCAGCACCTGGCCATCACAGTGCTTGCCCGCTCCAATGCCGATGGTCGGAATCTTCAGGCTCTGGGTGATGGTGCGCGCCAGCTCCAGCGGCACGCCCTCCAGCACCAGCGCATAGGCGCCGGCGGCCTCCAGCGCGAGCGCGTCATCCAGCATGCGGCGCGCGGCGTCCTCGTCGCGGCCCTGCACCACGTAGCCGCCCATCTTGTGCACGGACTGCGGCGTCAGCCCCAGGTGGCCCATGACGGGGATGCTGGCGCGGACGATGGCGCGCACGGTTTCGGCGAACTCGGCGCCGCCCTCCAGCTTCACGCTGCCCACGTTGCCTTCGGAGACGAGCCGCCCGGCGTTGCGCACCGCCTCTTGCGGCGACACCTGGTAGCTCATGAAGGGCAGGTCGCCCACCACGTGCGCCCGCTTCGCGCCGCGAGCCACCGCCGCCGCGTGGTAGACCATCTGGTCCATGGTGACGGGCAGCGTGGACTCCTGGCCCTGGATGACCATGCCCAGCGAGTCACCGACCAGGAGCACGTCCGCGCCGCCCTCATCGAGGATGCGCGCGAACGTCGCGTCGTAGGCGGTGACCATGCAGATCTTCTGACCGGACTGCTTCAGGCGCTTCAGCGTGTGGATGGTGACCTTGTCCTTCACGGTTCACCTCCTGTGGCAAGACGGGTGGGACAGCCGCGTGGAACTTCAGGCCCCTCGCCGTCCCCAGGGGGGATCGCCGGAGGCCGGGGGTTCCACGGGGATGCACTCTAACGCCCTCGGGGCCTCGTGGGGGTTTAACCCACGCCAGGCAGCCAGGCGGGCGGCGGCCGTCAGCCCCGGCGGGACTTGGGGGTGTAGTGCTGCACGCCGGATTTCGCGTTCTGGATGGCCAGCAGCAGGTCCTCGCGGTCGGCTTCGTTGTGCACGAAGTCGATGTCCGACGTGTTCACGACCAGGAGCGGCGTGTCCTGATAGTGCGCGAAGAAGTCGTTGTACGCGTGCGTGAGCGACTCCAGGTAGCCCGCGTCGAACTTGCGCTCGAATTCACGGCCGCGCTTCTTGATGCGATGCAGCAGCACGTCCAGCTGGGCCTGGAGGTAGATGACCAGGTCGGGCTGCGGGACGCGGGGCCCCAGCGCCTCGAAGACGCGGTCGTAGAGCGCCAGCTCGTCCGAGGCCAGCGTGAGGTTGGCGAAGATGCGGTCCTTCGCGAACAGGTAGTCGCTCACGGTGACGGAGCGGAACAGGTCCTGTTGGAAGAGCTCCTGCTGCTGGCGGAAGCGCGAGAGCAGGAAGAACACCTGCGTCTGGAACGCGAACTTCTGCCGGTCCGCGTAGAAGCTGGAGAGGAAGGGATTCTCCTCCACCACCTCTAGAATGCGGCGGCTGCCCAGTCGCTCCGTGAGGAGGTTGGTGAGGCTCGTCTTGCCCACGCCGATGGGGCCTTCGACGACGATGTAGCGGTGGTCCATCGGCCCGAGGCCTCCGCCCCCGGAAAGCCACGCATGAGACACATGCGCGCGCGGGGGGCGGATAACACAACCATGCCCCCGTGCATCCGGCAATTTTCGCCGGATCACCCGACCCTTGCGCCCTTGGGGGTCATCCCCTACGGTGCCCGCGAACACGCAAGCAGCGGGAGCGACGGGCCACAGATGCGCGGCAGGCAGCGGGTGAAGACGGCGGTGGTGGACCTGGTGGAGCCCACGGAAGTGGTGCCCGCCGCCCGTACGGCCACGGCCCCTCCCGCACCTCCGGTGGACGTGGATCCACTCTATGGCGTGGCCCTGCTGAAGACGGCCTTCGAGCTGAAGCGCCGGCCGGAGGGCTCCGTGGACGAGGTCCTCAGCGGCGTGCTCGCGCGCCTGCGCATCGATGAGGACGAGTTCCGCGCGTTCCTCTCCCAGCAGGGTGGGCTTCTGGCCGCGCTGGGCCAGAAGCGCTGAACGTCCCCTACTCTTCTGAAGTTTCCGCTTCCGGCGCGTCCGGGGGCGGCGGTGCCATGGCGGTGACAGGCCCCAGGGCGCGCTCGATGGAAGCGAACTCCTCCGGGGAGAGCGTCTCCGCGCGGCGACCCGGGTCGATGCCCGCCGTCTTGAGCGCCGCGAGCATCACCTCTGGCGACGCCAGGCCCTTGTCGGACTTGAGCGAGTTGATCAGCGTCTTGCGGCGCTGCGCGAAGCCGGCCTTCACCAGCCGCGTGAAGCGGGCCTCGTCCACCAGCGGGGCGCGGGGCTTCTTGAGCCGCGTGAGGCGCAGCACGGCGGAGTCCACCTTCGGAGGCGGATGGAAGCGCCACGCCTCCAGCGTGAGCACCTGCTCCACGTCGAAGTGCAGGCCGAGCAGCACCGTGAGCAAGCCGTAGTCGCGGTTGCCAGGCTCCGCGGCCAGCCGCACCACGACCTCCTTCTGGAGCGTGAAGACGGCACGCGAGATGCGGGCGCGCTGCGCGAGCACCTGGAAGAGGATGGGGCTGGTGAGGTGGTACGGCAGGTTGCCCACGAGCGCGATGTCGTCCGCGCCGGCCACCTGGGCGAAGTCCACCGTGGCGGCGTTGCCGGGCACCACGCGCACGCCGGGGATGGCTTCCTTCTCCAGCACGGCCACCATGTCGCGGTCGCGCTCCACGGCGGTGACGCGCGCGCCGGTGGCGGCGAGGAAGCGCGTGAGGTGGCCCAGGCCCGGGCCCAGCTCCACCACGGGTTCACCCTCGCGCAGCTCGAGCGCGTCCGAGATGGACTGGAGCGCGTCCGGGTCTCCGAGGAAGTTCTGTCCCCAGCTGTGCTTGGCCCGCAGGCCGTGGCGCTTGAGGATGTCGCGCGGAGAATCCACTGTCAGGCCCCTACTCCATGCGCCAGGCGGGGTCGGCCGCGAGGCGGAAATCACCGCGCAAGCCGCGGCGCCACGCTTCATACCCCGCGACGGCGATCATCGCGCCATTGTCCGTGCACAGCCGCACCGGCGGAAGGAACATGCGCAGGCCCCGCTCCTCCGCGCGCTGCTTGCACAGCGCCCTGAGCCGCGAGTTCGCCGCCACCCCGCCGCACAGCACCAGCTGGTTGTGGCCCAGCTTCTTCGCGGCGGCGACGAGCTTCTTCGACAGCACGTCCGCCACCGCCTCCTGGAACGACGCGCACAGGTCGTGGAGGGCCTGGCCCTCCGGCACGCCGTGCTTCTGGACGTGGTGGAGCACCGACGTCTTCAGCCCGGAGAAGGACACGTCCAGGTTGTCGCCGGGCAGCGCGCGCGGGAAGCGGATGGCCTCCGGGTTGCCCTTCTGGGCCAGCTCGTCGATGGGCTGCCCGCCCGGGTACGGCAGGCCGAGGATGCGCGCCGTCTTGTCGTAGGCCTCGCCCGCGGCGTCGTCGCGCGTGCGGCCCACGAGGCGGTAGTTCCCGTAGTCGCGCACCTCGTAGAGGCTGGTGTGGCCGCCGGAGACGACGAGCCCCAGGAAGGGCGGCGCGGGCGCGTCCTCCAGCAGGCGGATGGCGAGCAGGTGCCCTTCCAGGTGGTTGGCGCCCACGAAGGGCTTGCCGGTGGCGAGGCTCAGCCCCTTGGCCACCTGGAGCCCCACGAGCAGCGCGCCGATGAGACCGGGGCCGGACGTGACGGCGATGAGGTCGATGTCGTCCAGCGTCTTGTCCGCGCGCGTGAGGGCCTCGTGGACGACGGGCATCACCTGGACGATGTGGTTGCGGCTGGCCAGCTCCGGCACGACGCCGCCCCAGCGGCGGTGGATGTCCACCTGCGTGGAGACGACGTCCGACAGGACGCGCCGCCCGTCCTCCACGACGGCGGCGGCGGTTTCATCGCACGAGGTTTCAAGTCCCAGGACGAGCACGACGACTCCGACAACAAGGGCGGGCAGGAGGCGGACAGGCCGCCTCCCCTGCTCATTTCATCCCATTGAGCAGGGCACGCACCTCGTCCGCCGAGCTTCCCGTCGGTTCGAGGAACAGATACTTCTTATAGGCCTCGGCCGCTCGGGTTTGATCACCGGAGAACTGCCGCGAGCTGCCCAGCCAGAACCAGGCCTTCGCGTTCTTGGGCTCCGCATTGACGACGTCCTGGAGCAGCTTGGCCGCTTCCCGGTAGCCGGCCTCGCTGGTGCTGCTGTTGTTGGCCAGCGAGATGCCCAGGCCCGTCTTCGCCTCGATGGAGTCGCTGTCGAGCGCGAGCGCCTTGCGGTAGGCGGTCACGGCCGCCTTGAAGCTCTTGCGGCCCATCGCCGCGCGGCCGTCCTTGATGAAGTCCGCGTAGGTGGCCTTCGCCTGCACCACGGGCGGGGTGGTCTCAGGGGGCGTGGG
>NZ_RAWF01000227.1:0-16369 GCF_003612075.1 Corallococcus sp. CA041A | reverse complement strand
CGCGGCGTCGGGTCCTTGGCGACGCGGCGTCTGCTCCGCTGCTCCGCAGACGAGCAGGAGGCTCCCTCTTCTGACGTCATCTCCCTTCTACAGGACCCATCAGATTGCTTATTCCGCGCAACCCTCCCGTCGGACCGGTTTCAGGAGCGGAACGAAGGATCTCTCTCATGGGAGAGGTTAACTTCCATCGCCCGCCGTGCTGACATGATGCGCGATGCCAGCCTCGCAATCCTTCTCGCGCACCGCGTGCACAGTCGCGCTCCTCGCCCTCGTCGGGTGCGGCTCTGCCACCGTCGGTGGGGGTGGCAGCCCGGCACAGGCGAAATGGGTCAGCCCCATCGTCAGCACTCCGGACGGCGGGCAACTCCGCACGACCATCTACTATGGGCCCTGGCAGTGCAGCGCCGAGTTCCTCTCCCGCTGCGAGTCGAAGTGCGCGGCGCAGGGCCACGCCCTCATGGGCTGCATGTGGCTGGCCGACATCAAGGGCGACTGGCAGGGGCGATACCTCTTCATGCCCGCGGAGGTCGGTGGCCGCCTCGCCATCACCCACTGCTGTTGTGACTATCCGGCCGCGTCCAACCTCAAGCAGTTGCGCACGCAGTGGAACAAGGCGCGTCCTGGCTTCCGCGAGGACTGGGCCCAGGAGTTTGGCGCGTGGCCGGCAGGCAAGGACCCCTGGCCAGGCCACCACATCTTCGACCTCGCGCACGGAGGCCCTGCCACCGCACCCGGCAACATCCTCCCCACGCCTCCAGACGTGCACGACCTTTTCAGCAAGGAGTACCCCGCCTGTTACGCGCCTGGCGGCAAGTGGCTCACCCCCGGCCCCGCGCGGCCCTACGTGGACTGAGGACAGCACCATGACGACGCTCATGCGGCGCCTGCTCGCTGAAGTCTCCGCTCGCCACTTCCCCAACCCTCCGGCCACCCATGCGCAGGTCGAGGCCTTCGAGGCGCGCGTAGGCTGGCAACTGGACGATGACCTGCGCGCCTTCTATCTGCACTGCGACGGAGCCACGCTGTTTGCTCCACGAGAGAAGGCGCCCAACTACCGCATTCTCCCGCTCGACGAGATTGAGCGCGCGCGCGTCAAGATGAGGCACGAGGACACGGACACCTATGGTCCCGCCTCCTGGTACACCCTGCTCTACCTCCAGGACGGGGACTACATCCTCGCGGACGTCGCGCGGCAGGTGGACGGGGGATACCCGCTCCTCGACGCCTTTCACGAGACGTTCCCGGATCCGGCGGAGACCCGGCAGATTGCCGCGTCGTTCAGCGAGTTCCTGGAGAGGGCGCTGGCCAGCGGCGATGACTTCTTCTGGTTGAACGCGGGCTGAGCTCCCCAGTGCCGCACGAATTCAGGCGCGGAGGCGCGAGGCGAGCAGCTTCCAGTACGACACGGGGAAGACGCGGGCGAGCATCGCCAGCGCCACGGCGTCCTTGCCGACGAGGATGCGCTGCTCGCGCGCTTCGACCCCTCGCACGATGATGTCGCCCGCGGCCTCCGCCGGGAGCCGCAGCATCTTCTGGAACGACTTGCGGCGGCGGGTGACCTCCTCGGCCGTCGCGCCGGTGGGGACCCGGGCGCTCGCGGCGATGGACGTCGCGACGCCGCCCGGGTGCACCACGGTGACGCCCACGGTGGTGCCTTCCAATTCGTGGCGCAGGCCCTCGGAGAAGCCGCGGACGGCGAACTTGCTCGCCGCGTAGGCCACCTGTCCCGGCGGGGCCACCAGCCCGAAGACGCTGGAGAGGTTCACCAGCCGCGCGTCGTCGCTCTGGCGCAGCAGGGGCAGGAAGGCGCGGCTCAGGCGCACCACACCCCAGAAGTTGATGCCGAACAGCCACTCGAAGTCGTCGCTGCTCACCTGTTCGAAGGAGCCTCCAAGCGCGACGCCCGCGTTGTTGAAGAGCAGGTCGACCCCGGGATGCTCCGCCGTCACCTTCGCGGGGAAGGACTCCACGGCCTCCTTGTCGGACACGTCGAGCCGGTGACGGCTGATGCGCAGCTGCGGCGCACTCGCCAGGTCCGCTGTTTCAGCGAGCCCCGCTTCGTTCACGTCCGCGAGCGCGAGGTGACAGCCCTTGCGCGCCAGGCAGACCGCGATGGCGCGGCCGATGCCGCTCGCCGCGCCCGTGACGACCGCCGTCCTGCCTTGAAGCCGCATGCGCTCAGCCACGGGCCACCTCCGCGTTGGAACGGGTGCTCACCTCCGGAAGCAGCACCTGTCCCGAGGCCGCGCTCCCGGACCGCTTGAACTCCATGGCTTCGTCGTCCACGCGCCCGTAGCGCATCATCACCAGGTCGCGGACGTAGTTCTGGTACAGGCGCCACGGGGCGCGCGTGCCCTGGCGGGGCAGGGAGTCCAGCGCGCGCTGCACGTAGCCGGAGCGGAAGTCGAGCACGGGCTCCGGCGTCATGGCCGGGCCCGTCAGGCGGGGCACGCATTGCGTGTAGCCGTGCTGCTTCATGTGGTTGAGCAGGCGGCAGGTGTACTCGGCCACCAGGTCGCACTTCAGGGTCCACGACGCGTTGGTGTACCCGAAGGCCGCGACGAGGTTGGGCACGTCGCTGAACATCATCCCCTTGTACGCGAGCGTCCGCGCCAGCTGGACGGGCTCTCCGTCCACGGACAGCGACAGGCCGCTGAGGATCCTCACGTTCAGCCCCGTGGCGGTGACGATGATGTCCGCGTCCACGTGCGCGCCCGAGCGCAGCTGGAGGCCTTTCTCGGTGAAGGACTCGATGTGGTCCGTCACCATGGAGGCGCGCCCCTCGCGGATGGCGCCGAAGAGGTCTCCGTCGGGGGCGACGCACAGCCGCTCGTCCCAGGGGTTGTAGCGGGGCGCGAAGTGCGTATCGACGTCGTAGGCCTTGCCGAGCGCCTTCCGCACACCCAGGCGCAAGAGCCACTTGAACAGCCCCGGCCGGCTGCGCGCGAGGCCGTAGAGGAGCATGCCGCGCAGGACGTTCTTCCAGCGCGCGACCGCGTAGGCCGCTCGCCGGGGGAGGACGTACCTCAACGCCCGGGCGACGCTGTCCTCGGCCGGTTGGTCCGCGATGTACGTGGGCGAGCGCTGCAACATCGTGACGTGCGCGGCGCGGTCGGCCATCGCGGGGACCAGCGTCACCGCGGTCGCGCCACTGCCGATGACGACCACGCGCTTGCCGCCGTAGTCCAGGTCCTCGGGCCAGTGCTGCGGGTGCACGACGCGGCCCTGGAAGCGCTCGGTGCCGGGCCACGTGGGCGTGTAGCCGCTCGCGTAGTCGTAGTAGCCGGTGCAGGCGTAGAGGAAGCCGCACGTCATGCGGACGGGCGCGCGTTCAGGGCCCACCTCCATGTCCACGGTCCAGCGCGCGTGCTCGGAGGACCACTCCGCGCGCGTGACGCGGTGGTGGTAGCGGATCCGCTGGTCGATGCCGTACTCCGCCGCGGTCTCCTCGATGTACGCCTTGATGGAGGGCCCATCCGCGATGGCCTTGCCCCCCAGCCACGGCCGGAACCGGTAGCCCAGCGTGTACATGTCCGAGTCCGAGCGGACGCCCGGGTAGCGGAACAAATCCCACGTGCCGCCCATGGCCCCGCGCCCCTCCAGGATGGCGTAGCTCAGGGTGGGGCAGCGCGTCTGCAGGTGGTACGCGGCGCCGATGCCCGACAGGCCCGCGCCGATGATCAACACATCGACGTGCGAGAGTGGCTCGGCGGAGGACAGCGGCATCACGGGACTCCTCGTGGTACAGGAAGGTACCCAGCCTATGCGTCTGTTGAACAGAGGTAGCAGTGACATCTGGTACCGTCAAGTACCAGCCCCGGGAGCCGCATGACGACCCCGTCCGACCCACCAGGCGAAGCGCCCCGGGAGCGGCTCGTCGCGGGCCTGGCGCAGGCCATCATCGAGGTGGGCTACGCCCGGCTGACCATCGCGGACATCGTGCGGCACGCGCGCGTGTCGAAGCGCACGTTCTACGAGCACTTCGAGGACAAGGACGCATGCCTGCTCGCGCTCTACGCGGCGCAGAGCGCCCGGCTGCTGGCGGAGATCCAGGCGGCCATCCAGCACGCGCCTCCGGGGGAGATGCGGGCCAGCATCGGCGCGGCCGTGTACCTCGCGAGCCTCCAGAGCCGGCCGGGGCTCGTGCGGACGCTCCTGGTGGAGATCCTGCACGTGGGGCCGAAGGGCGTGGCGCTGCGCCGCCAGGTGATGCGCGGCTTCGCGGAGTTGATGCGAAGGGAGTTCGACGCGGCGGGCACCGGGGCCACGTTGTCCCCGACGATCGCGATGGCGCTCGTGGGCGGCATCAACGAGCTCATCCTGGAGGCCGTGGAGGAGGACCGCGTGGACCGGCTCTCGGAGCTGGCCGGCCCGGTCGCGGCGTTCGTGCGGGGGCTCCTGGAAGCGCGGCCTCCGGCGAAGTGAAGGGCGCTCAGTCCATGTGCTCCATGGGGATGCCCCGGGGCACGGCCCAGGGGTGGCTCCGCTCTTCGTAGACGGAGAAGACCGGGGCGGGGAAGTTCGGATCCGTGAAGGCACCCACGGCGATGGCCACGGCGTCCGGAGCCCCCGCGCTCACGTAGTAGACCGTCGCGCCGCACTCCGGACAGAAGTGGAAGGTGGTGGGGATGCCGCTCTCGTCGCCCTTGCGGATGAACGTGTTGGAGCGGCCCTCGATGGCGGTGATGTCTTCACGCCGGAAGCGGGCCTGCACGGCGTACACGCTGCCGCTGCGCTGCTGACAGGCGAAACAGTGACACATGGAGACCCGGAAGGGCTCTCCCGTGCACTCCACGCGAAGCTGACCGCAGACGCATGACGCTCGGCGCTGGGACATGGGCTGCCTCCAGAAAGGGGAGGGCAGTGTGGCTCAGTTCCCGAGCGCTGTTGCAATCAACGGTTTCAGGTCGTTCTCCAGGTCCACCGAGAACGCCACCACGCCGCCCGTGGTGTCGCTGCCCGCCAGCTGCACGCCCAGGATGGCGTAGTACTTCGCGCCCCGGTCCAACCACGGCGTGACGCGCGGGCCGTCACCATCGCGCCCACCGCGTTCCATGCGGATCCCGCGTCCGGCGCCAGCTCCTGGGCTGTCACGGCCAGAGCCGCCTCCTGCTCTGGAGCCGGACCGCCCGCGCCACCACAGGCCCACAACAGGAAACACATCCCCGCACCGCTGACTGCCCTGATCACCGCATTCATGAACACCTCCGTTCCCGTTCAACCCGGATTGTTCGAAAGGATTGCGGTGTGTCGCATCCGCCGGCTCGCCGCGGGCCGTGGTCTTGCCCTGCCTGGATTCACATGCTAGCCGATAGGTTCTTTTGCGAAGCCGCTCACGGGGCCATGGCACTCTCGACTCCGCATCGAATCACCTGCGCCGATGGCTTCGAGTTGCAGTCCACGCTGCACAGCCCGGCGGGCCCCATCCGGGGCGTGGTGCTGGTGCATCCCGCGACCGCCATGCCCGCGAGTATGTATTTCGCGTTCGCCGAGCGGCTGACGGACGACGGCTTCGCGGTGGTGACCTACAACTACCGGGGCGTGCACCCTTCAGGCGTGGCGAAGCGGACGCATGCCGGGTTCCTCACCTGGGCCGACCAGGACGTGGACGCGGTGACCCGCTGGGCGGCGGAGCAATACCCGGGGCTGCCGCTGCTGGCCGTGGGACACAGCTTCGGCGGCCACGCCATTGGACTGAGCGCGAGCAGCCAGCAACTCACCGCGGCGGTGATGGTGGCGGCCCAGGCCGGGAGCCTGCGGTTCATCCACTCCATTCGGGAGCGGATGCTGGTCGCGATGTACCTCAAACTCATCGGGCCGCTGTGCGCGCGGGTCCTGGGCTACATGCCCTATGCGCGGCTGGGGCTTGGCGAGGACGTCCCCGCCCAGGCGTTGCTGGAGTGGAGCCGCTGGGCGTCGCTGCCTCGCTTCTACTTCGACGCCCCGAACGTGGACGCCGCGGCCCGCCTCAAGCGGCTGCGCATGCCGGTGCTGGCCATTGGCCTGGACGATGACCCCTGGGGGCCACCCGAAGCCATCGACCTGGTCTGTGAGCACCTCACCGGCTGCACCGTGGAGCGCCGGCAGTTCTCCCCAGCGGACAGCCTGGGCCAGGGCATCTGCCACCTGGGCTTCTTCCGCGAGCACCACGCCGCCACGCTCTGGCCCACGGTGAGGGAGTGGCTGCGCCGCCACGCCCCGGAGCGCGGCTGAAGGCCTTCAGCGCTTGGAGGGCGCCGCGTCCGCGATGGCGCGGGCCTTCGTGTTCGCGTCCTTCGTCTTCGTGGACACCTCGCCGCTGATGGACTCGAAGCCCTTGAGTCCCCTCACGACCAGGTACTCCCCCAGCTTCTTGCCCGGGCCGGACTCTTCCTTGTTCAGGGCGAAGCACGTCACGCGCTGGATGACGGCGAAGGGCTTTCCGTCCTTCATGCGCCATTCCAGCTTGGGACCGAAGCGGGACACCGGGCACTGCGCCTTCGGCCTCAGCTCGACGGTGAAGCGGGAGTCGCTCTTGGAGGTGACTTGCCGCTGGATGTCGTAGGCGCTGTAGAACTCCGTCAGCACGTAGTCGCCACCAGGGCCGTCACATTGGAGGGGGATGTCGCCGCCCTCGGAGTCATCCGCCTCGGCCTGACGCGGGCACTTCTCCACGTCGGTGTATTCGGAGGACAGCTCCGCTGGAGCGGTGTGCAGCAGGAACAGCGCGGGAAGGACGAGGGCGGTGAGCATTCGCGGCAGCGTAGCGCACCCGCTGCTTCACCCTTTCGCGTCGTCGCCCATCCCGTCCTCCTCATCGGTCATCAGCTCGTCCTCGTCATTGAGGTGGATGCGGTATGCGATGGGCGCGTGGTCGATCATCGTCCACTGGTTGTAGCCAGGAAATGGGGGCATGGCCTCGATGCGGCTGATGTCCTCGGACTTCCACAGGTAGTCGAGAATCTGGGTCCTGAGCCCACCCGTCTCCGAGACCTTGCCGAAGGTGGCGTCGAGCCGGGGGTGGACCGGCTCCCAGTCGTAGAGGTAATCGACCTCGTCCTCCAGGCTCTCGGGGTTTCCAGGTCGCCCCTTGTCGAGGCTGCTCCAGGCGTAATTCATGTCGCCGATGAGCACCGCGGGCTGCGGCTCCGTGTCGAGCTCGTTGATGTCATCCAGGATTTCATCCGGAGCCTTGTCGGGATTGGCGATGATGTGGACGCCCCCCACGGTGATGTCTCTCAGCCGCACCCGCACCAGGGGCCGCCTCTGGCTGACGCCAATGATCCGGATGTCTGGATTCAGCTCCTCCTGCCACATGACGATGAAGGAGCACGGGCTGGCATTGTTGTTCCTGTCGCCTGCGGCGATGTACCGCGCCCGATAGCCGCCGATTTCGAGGTACCTGGCCAGCGCCCCCCCGCCCTGAGACACCTCGGACAGGAAGATGAGTGAGGGCAGGGCCTGGTGGGTGTCGATGATCGAGAGGACCCACTGGATGATCTGCTGGCAACACCAGAGGCAGCGGGCCTGGGGCTCCAGGTTGCGGGAGTTCAGCCCGCTGGCCCGCTGGGTGTTCCAGTACGCGATGATCACCTGCGCTCCGCCAGGGCCCGGGGCTGGAACGGACGGGCGGCGACGCGCGTGCGAGGGAAGCCCGGGCTCGCGGGGTTCAGGGCCTTCTTCGCGGCGCTCAACGTCGAGAGGTCCGACACGTTGTAGGGCCCCTGCAACAGCGTCGGCGACAGCCCGTTGACGATGCTCGAGAGCACCTGGCCGTTCGGCGAGAGCACACTGACGATGTCCATCAGCTGCCACTTGAGGAACATCTGCGTATAGGTCTGGGTGGCGGTGAGGGTGTCGGAGACGTAGGCGGTGTACTCGGTGCTGAGCGACACCTCCTGGGAGCTGGTGGAGCTGGCGCTCAGGCTGGCGGAGATGCCCACGGACATGGGCCCCCAGCCCGCGCTCACGCTGGTGCCGAGCGAGGCGGAGACGGTGTCGGTGCTCGACGACGTCTGCTGCATGTTCGAGGTGGACGTGGTGCTGACCGTCTGCGTCTCGCCCGGCGCGATGGTGTAGGACTCGGGCAGCCGCCGCCAGTACTGCTCACGAAGCGTACGGTTGCGGTTCTCCAGCAGGCCCGCCGCCACGAGGACGCGCGGGGAGTCCGGAGGGATGACGACCTCGGCGGTGGGCTGCGGGGGCAGTCCGATGTCATTGGGGGCCACCATGGAGTGGGGGCCAAAGAAGACGCTGGGGGTGCTGGAGGTGATGGAGCACACGCCGATGAACGAGCCCGTGTGTCGGCAGGACCAGCTGATGGAGTCCCCGTTGGCCACCCAGAAGTTGACCGCGTAGCCCGCGGGGACGACGCCCATCGCGCACCGGGAAGCGTCCTCGGCGAGGTAG
Source organism: Corallococcus sp. CA041A (assembly GCF_003612075.1). Taxonomy (NCBI): domain Bacteria; kingdom Pseudomonadati; phylum Myxococcota; class Myxococcia; order Myxococcales; family Myxococcaceae; genus Corallococcus; species Corallococcus sp. CA041A. The sequence continues at coordinate 7,981 of NZ_RAWF01000227.1, read as the reverse complement.
AAGAGCTGCGCGTCCACGGGCAGGTTGTTCCAGAAGCGGAGCGAGCGCATGCCGCCGGTGGGGGCCGAAGCCAGGGTTCCCGCGAGGGCCTGCTGATAGACGGTGTTCATGGACGGCCTCCACCCTGGGAGAGCTCGTCCTCGAAGAGGCGGGCCCACTCCAGGGCAATGGTGTCCCACCGCAGGGTGGGACGGGTGGCGAGCGCGTGGGCGGCCCGGGACCGGGCCTCCAGGTGCGATCGATCTTCGTACAGCCGGGTCAGCGCCGCCGTGAGCGAGTCCACGGACGGCACGTGGGCGTCGGTGAGGATGCGGGGCTGGCACAAGGTCAACGCGACGTCGAGCAGCTCGGCGCTGCCCGCCCAGAGCTCCCCCGGCGCGGTGTGGCCGGGGACCACCTGCGCGGCGCCCGTGGCGGCGTGCTCGAAGGCGACGAGCCCCCAGCCCTCGCTGCTGGACGTGTTCACGCCCACGTCGCACGCGTTGTAGACGTGGTTGAGCTGGGCGAGCGACAGCCGGGGCGCGAAGCGTTGGTCCGAGCTGATGATGAGGCGGTCGGTGATGCCGAAGCGCGCTCCCAGCCCACGCACGTCCCAGCCCACGTCCTCGGTGCCCATGTGCAGGTAGAGCCGGGCGTCGGGACGGCCCTGCGCGAAGGCGGCGAAGCCCCTCACCGTGAGGTCGATGAGCTTGCGCGGCTGGTTGCGGTTGGCGTTCAGGACGATGAAGGCGTCGTCCAGCTCGTTCGTCCCGAACAGCGCGGCGCGGCTGGCGCGGCGGGACGCGACGAGCGACTCGCTCGGGGGCGACAGGGGGCGGAAGACGTCGGTGTCGACGCCGTGGGGGATGACGTCCACCCGGGGCCAGGTGGGCGCGGTGGTGAGCCGGGCGGCGGCGGCGCTCAGCTCGCCCTGACCGAAGTCGGTGTACGCGACCAGGCGGTGGACGCCCTGGAGCCCCGCGAGGAAGCTCGGGCTCAGCGGGCCGGAGTCCACGGGGCAGTAGGCCACCATCCGGTGGCGTCCGGGCACGCGGCCGAGCGCCCGGACATGGTCTCCGAGCACCCAGATGTCATTGACGAGGAAGACGAGATCCGGCTCCAGGCTGGCGCACAGCTCCGGCAGCTTGCTGACGCCACGGGCGTCGATGGCGGGGTGGAGCGTCCAGGGCAGATCGTGGGCGCCGCCCGCGTATTTGATGCCGAGCTGGTGGACGTCGTAGTCGCGTGAGACGCGGCGGAAGATGCTCTCGGTGACCCGGCTGAAGCCGGTGGGGGCCACGGCATCTCCCACCACGAGGATGCGCGGGCGGCTCCGGCGCGCGGAGCCCGGCCGGGGCGCGTCCGCGGAGGTGGCCCGGCGCTCCTCCGAGCGCCGTCGCACAGCCTCCAGCACGCGATCTCCCAGGACGCGGTGGCGCTCGCTCCGGCGTCGCGTGAGGACCTCGTCCCGCGCCCGGAGGAACGCATCGTCGAAGGAGACGGTGTCGGGCATCGCGAGCCCGGGATAGAGGCTCCGGAGCGAGGCGGGCAGCGCGAGCTCGTCCATCACCAGGTCGTCGAAGTCCACGACCAGGCCGGGAATGGCATCCAGCGCCTCCTGGGCGTCGAGCAGGCCCTCGATGAGGGCCTCATCCGGGGCGTCGCGGCGCACGCCTCGCGCTGGATAGGTCCAGCCCCGGTCCCCCATGGCGAGCGCGACGTCCGCGACGGAGCGGTGGATCTTCATCACCCGGAGGGCGCCGGGTTGGGAGAGCGCGGCGGAGACGACGAAGGGTTGGGTGACGTCCTTGTAGGCCCAGCCCGTGGGGCGCACCACGTGCCCCAGGTGCTCGCGAGCGGCCTCGAAGGCGGGGCCATCCGACGGGCGCAGGAAGTGCACCGCCGCGGGATGGGGCGCGAAGCCGAAGCGCTCCAGGTTGAGCACTTCACCGTCCGTCACCCAGCCGGGGGCCGAGAGTCCCAACAGCTCGCGCGCCCACTGCCACGTGGTCGACGACAGGGAGCGGGGCAGCGACACCAGGAAGAGCGACGGCGTCTCTTGGGTCGGCGGGGCGCTCATCCTTCCTCGAAGACCGTGTAAAGCATCCCGAAGGTGATGGTGACGTCCGACGAGAAGGTCGCCGTCCCCGAGAGGGCCCGCGGTCCTCCCGAGGAAGAGAGCTGCATGAAGAAGCTGTCACCCGGTCCGCCGGTGAACGTCGCGGTGGCGTCGGTGGTCAAGCTCTTCCAGACCGACACGTTCTGCACTTCGCTGACGTGCCCCTGGGAGACCTTCTTGATATCCGCCTGATAGCCCTGCCCCGGGCAGGGCGTGAAAACGACACGCATGTTGCTCATGGCGTCTGCTCCGTGGTGAAGACGATGGACACGTCCGTCTGGGGTGCGAGCGCCGGGGAGAGCATCGTCGTTGCATAGGCGGAGCAGGCGTAGCTGGCATAGCCAGACACCTGGAAGACGCCGCTCATCCCGGTGACCTGCCCCGAATAGACACGGGCCGGGACGCTGCTGGCGTTCTGATAGCCATTGATGATGACGGTGACAGGCGCGTTGGCCTGGTTGCGAAAGATGACGCGTACGGGGTCGGACATCCGGTCTCCGGTTGAATCCTGTTCACGTGGCGTGAATCAGAATCCGCCGGTCGGCGTCGCATTGCAATCGCACCCATGTAGAAACAGGGTAGGGATTGGTTGGCACTACCTGCCCTGCCTCCCGGGTAGCATGTCTGCCCATTCCGAGGATGGGCAGACACGCAGGCACAGCGGGGGCGGGCGCTTCAGCTAGTAGCGGAAGCCCACCTGGAGCGACAGGCCGGGGTACTGATCCACTGCGCCACCGGCGACGTACGGGTCGCCCGGCTCCGGGTTGAACTTGAAGAAGTAGCGGCGCAGGTCCGCCTTCAACCTCACGTCCAGGATGCGATTGAGCCGGTACGCCAGCGTGGCGCTACCCGTGACGGCGCCCGCGGACATGCGCGGGAACCACGCGTCCGAGGACAGCTCGCCGGAGTCCAGCGGGTGCTGGTAGCCAAGCCGGAAGTTGAAGTCGAACTTCTCCGACAGCGCCGCCCGCACGCCCAGGCCCAGGCCCGCGGTCTTGTACTCCACGTTGGGCAGGTCCAACGGACGCTCGCCGTCCACCGCGTCGATGCGGAACGTGTTCATCCCGTACGTGCCGGTGACTTCGAAGCCGTGTTGCTTCGCCGCGCCGAAGGGAATCACGTAGCGCAGGCCCGCCTGCCACTCGCGCGCCGTGGTGGGGTAGGTGACCTCGCCCGAGGAGCCCGTGGACTTCAGCCCGAAGGACTGATCAATGGAGCCCGTGATGCCCAGCCGCGCCAGCGCTCCCTTCTTGAAGGCCGCGAGCGGATAGACCGTCACGTCACCCGCCAACTGGGGCGCGCCCGGCAGCGCGAAGCCGCCCACGTCCGGCCCCAGCGTGTACGGACGCAGCACGCCGAACACGTCGTCCTTGTAGCGCAGCGACCGGCCGAAGAGCTTCAGGCCCAGTGCGCCCTCGACGATGGGCGCGGAGGCCGTCAGCTCTGGCTCCGTGGAGGAGGAGTCCTCCGGCTTCTCCGGGGCCTTGTTCTCCTTGGGAGTGGCGGCCACCGGCTTGCGGTTGGGCTCCGCGGCGGGCGTCTTCGTGGGCGCGGGCGTCTTCGTGGGCGCGGGCGTCTCCGCGATGGGCGTCGCGGGCTTCACCGACGGCTCCGGCTCCACCGGCGTGGCGGGCTGCGGGGGCGCCACCGGGGCGGCCACTGGCGCGCTGGACTTCTGCAGGCCGCGCTCCAGCGCCGTCCACTGACGCTTCACCGCCCCGGGCACGAGCTTCGGCGTGGCGGGCTTCGCGGCGGGGGGTGAGGCCAGCGCCTTGCCGTCCTTGCCGTTGCGCACGGTGACGCGCACCTGAGGCTTCTTGCCCACGGTGGACGTGTCCGCCACCACCACCGCGCTCAGGCCCAGCTCGCTCGCCACGGCGGCGGCGCCGGCGGGCTGCGTCGGGTCCCTGCCCATGCGTGAGGCGGCGGCGCGCACCGCGGACTCGGGGACGATTTCGTAGCGGGCCGGACGGCGGGCCAATTCCGCCTCCAGCGCGTCGCGCGCGGCGTCCGCGTGCGGACCAGAGGCGAGCACCGCCACGCGGCGCGCCTCCGCGGCCTGGGCCTTCTTCTTCGCGGACTGCGCCGTCTTCGCGGACGCCTTCTTCGGCGCGGCGTAGGCGGCGGGCGCGAGCAGCAGGGCCGAGCCCAGGAGGGCCGCGGCGGAGGCGTATCGGGTGCGCGTCATCACGGGGAGCTCGGCTTTCCGGCGACCAGCCACTCGGAGAGGCACGCGGTGTCCGCGGCGTTCAGCGACGCGCCCAGCGGCATCCGCGCGCCGCAGCCCGGAGAAGCCGTGAGCTTCATCAGGAAGAAGGACTGGGACGGGTTGGCGCTGTCCGCCAGCGGCTTGGAATTGCACGCCGCGTTGGTGGTGTAGAGCCGCCCGGGGAGGCCGGACGCCTGCAGATCCAGGCCCCCACCCGCCGAACCGTTGGCATCCGTGGAGTGACACGACAAGCACTGCGCCTGGATGATGCTCGCGCCGGTGGTGCCGGCGGCGCAGGAGCTGGAGCCCCCGGTGAAGCGCTCGGGGTCATCGAGCCCGCCAGCACAGCCGGCGGTGGTGGCGAGGAGCGCGGCCGCGAACAGCGTGGCCAGCGGGGCGCGATACGGACGACGGGCGGCGGTTGGGTTCGCGGACAAGTCGAGCACGGGGGCAAGAGGGGGGAACGACAAGCCCCGCAGATTACCCGGGCAGAGCCTGACTGTGCACCCATCAACGGATCCGTTCGCGCTCGCGTGACATGCGCTCCCCGCGCCCGCCTGCCCGTCCCCAGGTGGGCCGTTGTCACACCCGCACCGTGCCGAGCGCCGGCGAAGGCCTTTGGCTACCTGCGCTTCTTGAGGAAGCGGGTCACGCTGACCTTCCCGAACCGGCCGCCGAACAGGTACCAGGTGAGCACCGCGCCGAAGAGGGCCGCCGCCAGCGCGATGCCGACGATGCCCAGCACCGGCACGTTCCCGTACATGGGCGGCCGGGGCGCGAAGGCGATGAACGCGCCCACGATGAAGCCGCACGCGCACAGGCCCAGGAAGGCGATGACGGCCACGCTGCGCAGGTTCTCGTTGAGCTTGTCGAACTGCTCCGCGCGCACCGTGACGCTGAACCTGCCCGTCTCCAGGTCCAACAAGATCTGCGACAGCTGGGTGGGCAGGTCCTGCGCCATGGACTGGAAGCGCAGGAGCGTGCGCATCAGGCCGCCCTGGAGCTGCGAGGGATCATACCGGCCCGCCATCAGCTCCTTCGCGTACGGCAGCGCGACCTCGATGATGTTCAGCTCCGGGTAGAGCCCGCGCAGCATGCCTTCGGTGGAGATGGAGGCGCGCGACAGCAGCGCGTACTCCTTGGGGATGCGGATGCGGTACTTCACGGCCAGGTCCAGCAGGTCGCGCAGGAGCGTGCGCGCGTCCACCTGTCCCAGCGTGGTGGGCAGGTGCTGGCCGAGGATGGCCTCGATGTCGTTGCGGAAGCCCATCAGGTTGGCGCGCGCGTCCGGCACGCCCACGCGGTAGAGGATGCGCGCCACGGAGTCGCTGTCCTTGAGCGCCACCGCCAGGCACAGCATCACCAGCGTCTCCTGCATGGGGCGGGTGAGCCGGCCCACCACGCCGAAGTCCAGGAGCGCCAGCCGGTTGCCCTCCATGAGCAGCACGTTGCCGGGGTGCGGGTCTCCGTGGAACAGGCCGTCGTCGAAGAGCTGGCGGAAGCTGGCCTCCAGGATGTGCTGGGCAATCTGCTTGCGGTCCGCCTCCGGCAGGGCCGCGGGGTTGATCTTCTCCCCGCGGATGAACTCCATGGTGAGCACGGTGCGACTGGAGAGCGCCGCGTGCACGCGCGGAATCTTGAGGTACGGGCGGTCCTTGTGGTTCTCCAGGAACGCGCGGATGTTGGTGGCCTCGTTGATGAAGTCCAGCTCCTCGTGGATGGCCCGGTCGAACTCGTCCACGATGCCGGAGGGCGAGTAGATGCCCGTCTCCTCCACCACGGCTTCCAACAGGCGCGCCAGCGAGCGCAGCACGCCCAGGTCCGCGTCGATGCGCTGGGCGATGCCGGGGCGCTGCACCTTGATGACGACCTCCTCGCCCTCCAGCGTCACCGCGCGGTGCACCTGTGCGATGGACGCGGCGGCGAGCGGCTCCGGATCCACCTGGGCGAACAGCTCCTGCACGTCCTTGCCCAGGGCGTCGCGGATCTGCGCGTGGACCTGCTCCAGCGGGATGGCCTCCACGTTGTCCTGGAGCGTGGCCAGCTCCTCCACGAACTCCGCGGGCAGCAGGTCCGCGCGGGTGGAGAGCACCTGACCCAGCTTGATGAACGTGGGGCCCAGCTCCGAGAGGAAGAGGCGGAAGCGGCGCGCGGTGGACTCGCGGCGGGCCTCCTCGGAGACCTCCACCTTCTCCTTGCGGCCGCCGAGCATGCGCCAGACGCCCGCGCGCTCGGTCACCTCGCCGAAGCCGTGGCGGGCGGCGATGAGGGCGATCTGCCGGATGCGGTTGAGGTCCTGGAGGTTCATGGCGAGGGCTGCGCGGGAGCCTGGGCTGGACGGGCCACGTAGCGCAAGAGGACGTAGCCCACGACGGCGGAGAGCAGCGAGCCCGTCAGGATGCCCAGCTTGGCCTCGGCCAGCAGGGCCGGCTGGTTGGCGAAGGCCAGGCCGCCCACGAAGAGGGCCACCGTGAAGCCGATGCCGGCCACCACCGACACCCCGTGCAATTGGGCGAGGCTGCCGCCCGCGGGCAGGGGGGATACGCCCGCCTTCACCGCCGCCCAGGTGAACAGGAAGATGCCCACCTGCTTGCCCACGAAGAGGCCCACGATGATGCCCAGCGGCAGGGGCTTGAGCAGGTCCGAAAGCGACATGCCGGACACGTCCACGCCGGAGTTGGCCAGCGCGAACAAGGGCACGATGCCGTACGCCACGTACCCGTGCCACAGGTGCACGAAGCGGTTGAGCGGCGGCTCGATGTCCTCCAGCGCCTCCTCGATGTGGAGCAGTTGCGCGCCCCGGGCGGCCTCGTCGTCCGGCTGGGACACGAGCCCCTTGATGTACTCCGCCAGCTCCTCCAGCACCTCGCGCCCCGGGCGGGTGGGCAGCGCGGGGATGCAGAGGCCCAGCACCACGCCGGACAGCGTGGCGTGGATGCCGCCGTGGTGCATGGCGTACCAGAGCGCCAGGCCCACGGCGGCGTAGAGCAGGCCGTTGCGCACGTAGAAGCGGTTGAGCCCCCAGAGCACCGCGACCAGGCCCGCGGCCACCGCGAGCCACTCCGCGTGCAGGCCCGTGCCGTAGAACAGCGCGATGACGAGGATGCCGCCGATGTCGTCGAAGATGGCGAGCGCGGTGAGGAACACCACCAGCCCGTGGCCCACGCGCGCCTTCACCAGCGTGAGGCAGCCGATGGCGAACGCGATGTCCGTGGCCATGGGGATGGCCCAGCCCCCTTGCGCGGGCGTGCCGTGGGTGAAGGCGAGGTAGAGCCCGGCGGGCACCACCATGCCGCCCAGCGCGGCGATGAGCGGCAGCAGCGCGCGGGAGAAGGTGCGCAGCTCGCCCGCGGACAGCTCGCGCTTGATCTCCATCCCCACGAGGAAGAAGAAGAGCGTCATCAGCCCGTCGTTGATGAGCTCGCGGAAGGTGAAGTGGCCGCCGTGGCCCACGATCTCCAGGTGCAGGGGGGCGTCGAAGACGGCGGCGTAGGTGGAGCCCCAGGGTGAGTTGGCCCACGCGAGCGCGGCCACCGCGCAGAGCGCCAGGAGGATTCCACTGCTGGCCTCCAGCCGGAAGAACGCCTGTACGGGGGCCAGGGCCACCTTGAACCTGGCTCTTATACACATCTGACGCTGCCGACGATCTTACGCGTGTAGAGCTCGGTTGGCGA
>NZ_RAWF01000226.1:0-16379 GCF_003612075.1 Corallococcus sp. CA041A | reverse complement strand
CCCAGCCCAGCCCCACGCCCGCCTGCGCCGACGCCGGCAGCACCTGCTCGCGGCTCTGTCCATCCAGGAAGCCGAGCACGCCTCCGCCCAGCGTCACCGTGCGCTTGGGGCCGTCCGTCATGGGACGCAGGAACGCTTCCAGTTCGCGCCGCTCGCCGGAGCGCAGCGCCACGGTGTCCTCCCACAACACCTGGCCGCCCTTGCGCAGCTCCAGCTTCCGCTTGCCCTCCGGCACCACCACGCCTCCGGGCAGCTCGCCCGCGTCGTGGCCGTCCACCTTGAGCGTGAAACCCTCCAGCCTCGCGCTGTAGGAGAAGACCTCTGGCTGTCCCGGCCGCTGCAAGGAACCGGACAGCAGCACCGGATCCGCGCCCACTTCCAATATCTGCGCGCTGGGACGCTGTCGCCCTTCCGTATAGGCCCAGGTGTTGCGGCGGGCCCAATCGTGGGCCTCGGTGGCGCTCACCGCGCCGTCGCGGTTGCGGTCGCCGCTTCCGTCGAGCGCCTGGATGAGGAAGTGCGTGTAGATGTCATTGGCCAGCGCGTCGTCCTCTCGCGCGGCCTCGCCCCAGTCGCTGGCGGACAGCACCAGTGAGGCGCGGCTCGCCGCCTCCAACGGCTGCGGCAGGAAGGACGCCTTGGTGTGCGAGAGTTCGTCGCGGACCTCCGGCGGCAGCAGCGACTTGCCCGTGCCGCTGTGACAAGTGGCCAGCACCAGCACGCGCCGCCGTGAGCCCAGCCGCTCCAGCGACTGCTCCAGCGTGGCCATGTCCAGGCCCGTGCCGGCCACGTCCCGGTAGCGGGTGTCGGACGTCACCAGGTAGCGCTGCAGCTCGCCCCTCGCGTCGCGCGCCAGCGAACCGTGCCCGGACACGTACACGACCACCGTGTCCTGGGGCCGCCAGGGACGCGCCTCCAGCGCCTGGAGCGCGGCGAGCACCGACGTGCGCGTCGTCTGCTCCGGCCTCGTGAGCACCGTCACGGAGCGGAAGCCTCCGCGCGCCGGATCCGCCAGCACTCGGCCCAGGTCGTCCGCGTCTTTCGCCGCGTAGCGCAGCCCGTTCCATGCGGGATCCGTGTACGCGGAGATGCCGATGAGCAGCGCGTGCCGTTCGCCCTCCTGCGCCGACGCCAGCACGCCATCATCCAGGCGCACCCGCACCGCGCGGCCCTTCTCCCGCGACTCCACGGAGCTGCACGCGCCGAGCACCACCAGCGCCAGCACCACGGGGATGAACAGCAGGCGGGACACGCGCGGCTCCTCAGGGAGCAGCATGCCCCGACTCCACCTTCAAGCGAAGGCGGGCCTGGGCCGCGTCCGGTGGCACCTGTCCGCTGACGCGCACCGCCTCCAGCGCCGCGTTCCCCTGTTCACCGTGCGGCCAGGCGACCAACACCAGCGTCACGGGTCCGCGCTCGTCCTCCAGGGACACGCCCGCCAGGTCCTCGCCGTCGCGCAGGTCGTGCGTGCCCGGCGTCAATGCATGGCGGCCCAGCACCTGCGGCGGCATACCCGGGGCTTCGCGCACCAGCAGTGCGTCCGCGGACTCACTGGCGTGGTAGCGCAGCAGCACCACGGCTTCGGGCGGAAGCACCGCGTCCGCGGCGACCGCGCGCACCTCGCCGTCCGGCAAGCGCGCCGCGGCAGTGAGCTCCAGCGCGAGCGGTGCAGTGCCCTTGATGCGCTGCGAGGGCGGCTCCACGCTGCCCGGACCTCCGGCCCCCGGACGCACCACGAGCGCCAGGAGGATCGCGGCGGCCACCGCTCCCAGTCCTCCGGTCAGCCATGCACGCTGGGGCGCGCGCAGCTTCCGGCGCACCCGCGCCCAACCGACCGCATCCTCCCCGACGGGACGGTCCGAGACCGCGACGAGCGCTTCATCCGCCAGCGCGTTCAACCCCGGAAGCTCACCGGGCTCCGCGTGGTCGCGCGCGAGGAACGCCTCGCACGTCTCACAGGGATGCGAGAGGTGCTCGGCGAAGTAGCGCACCGTTTCGGGCTCGCGTCGTTCGAGCTGCTTCGCGGACTCCACGTCCAGATGTCTGTCGCTCGCGCCCATGGTTCAGCCCACCTCCGCGGCCAGCAGCCGCGCCAGCAGCTCGCGCTTCACGCGGGCCCGGAAGCGCTCCAGCCGCATCGTCACCGCGCTCTTGCCCAGCCCCAGTCGGTCGGCGATCTCCCGCGCGCTCAGCTCGCCCTCCAAATAGAAGAGGCGGACAGTCTCCTTCTCCGGGCCCTCGGGAAGTCCTTCAATGAGCGCGCGCACCACGGCCACGCGGCGCTCCAGCGTCAACGACGGCGGCAGCGCGGGCGCGACGGTGTCCAGTTCGCGCGCCAGGTCCTCCTCCACGCGGGCCCGGGCCTTCGCGCCACGGCTGAGCGCGTAGGCGTGATGCCGCGCGATGGTCAGCAGCCAGCCGCTGAACGCGCACGGATGCTGGAGCCGGGGCAGCTCGCGGAAGGCGCGCACGAACGTCTCCTGCACGGCGTCCTCCACCTCCGCGGTGCCCAGGACGCCCGAGCCCTGGGCCACGCGGCGCACGGCCCCGTGGAAGCGCTGGTAGAGCTGACCGCACGCGGACTGATCACCCCGCGCAGCCCGGCGGATGCAGTCCGCCAGTTCCTGCTCCGTCACGCCGCCCTCCCCGCCCGCTTCGCGCACGCGCGCGACGACCGCGTGCCGGGGCAGGGCCCCCGAGGCGATGCCGGTCCAGGTGAGAGGATGCAAGCCATGACCCCTGTTCAGTAACCGTCCCTGAGGAAGGAGTCACGGGGGGCTTTTCCGGCCACGTACGCCCGGCCGATTCCCCAGGCCTCCCTCCGGAAATCCGCGCGGAAAATCCGGCCCGTGGCCGTTTTTCGCGGCCGGACTCCCTTCCTTCAGCGGAAGGGATGACGGGCGGACATCGCACGGCCGGTGCGAGTCCACGGGCCCGTCATCCCCCACGGAACCAGGAGACACACGTCATGCGTCGTTTCATCGGTCTGTTCGCGTCCCTCATGTGGCTGTCCGCGTGCGGCAACAGCACGTCCTCGGTGGGGTTGAGCACGCGGATGGGGAGCGCGGTCACGGGCTCGGCCCTGACGCGCACGTCCAGCCAGCGGCTGGAGCTCTCCAATGGCATCACCGTGGAGCGCGTGCGGCTGTCGGTGCGCGAGCTGGAGCTCAAGCGCGAAGGCCACCATGACGACCGCTCCGACGACGACTCCGATGCCGGGACCGACGACGACAAGTCCGAGTTCAAGCAGCGCACGGGGCCCTTCCTCATCGACCTGTCCGGCACGGCGCTGGACGGCCAGATGGTGCGCCTGCAGGACATCTCCGTGGACGTCGGCACCTACGACGAGATCGAATTCGACATCGGCAAGGTCGACCCCGCGACCGCCCCGACCGCGTTGAAGGAGCTGGCGGAGCAGGGCGCGTCCCTCATCATCGACGGCCACATCGACGGCGAGCCCTTCCAGTTCGTCTCCAGCCTCCGCGTGGAGCAGGAGCGCGAGGTGAGCTTCGAAATCGCCGAGGGCGACGACCAGAACGTGACCTTCAACATCGACCCGAGCGGCTGGTTCACCGACAAGGACGGCAAGCGGCTGGACCCGCGCGAGTCCAGCGCCCGGTCGCAGTTGGAGAACAACCTCCAGAAGTCCATCGACGCCTTCGACGACCACGACCGCAATGGCGGCGAGGACGACGACGACCACGACCGTCACGGCGGCCGGAGCGGCGGCGAGGACTGACCCCATCTCCGCCGTCCCGCCGCTCCGTCACCCGAGCGTTCGCGCCAGGTACGGAGCGGTGCGGCTCTCCTTCACCTTCGCCACCTGATCCGGCGTGCCCTGCGCCACCACGCGGCCTCCTGCGTTGCCCGCGCCGGGCCCTACGTCGATGACATGGTCGCTGGCGGCGACGACGCGCAGGTCGTGCTCCACGACAATGACCGTGTTGCCCGCGTCCACCAGTCCTTCCAGCTGCGTCATCAGCTTGTCCACGTCCGCCGGGTGCAGGCCCGTGGTGGGCTCGTCCAGCACGTAGAGCGTGTCGCCGTGCTGCGTGCGCTGCAGCTCCGTGGCCAGCTTGATGCGCTGGGCTTCACCTCCGGACAACTCCGTCGCGGGCTGGCCCAGGCGCAGGTAGCCCAGGCCTACGTCGCGCAGCACCTTGAGTGCGCGCTGGAGCGGCGGCTCTTCAGTGAAGAAGTCGAAGGCGCCGTCCACCGTCAGCCCCAGCACGTCCGCGATGTTCTTCTCGCGGTAGCGCACCTCCAGCGTCTTCGCGTTGTAGCGGGTGCCGTGGCACGTGGGGCACGGCGCGTACACGCTGGGCAGGAAGAGCAGCTCCACGCTCACGAAGCCTTCGCCCTCGCACGTGTCGCAGCGGCCTCCCGCTGTGTTGAAGGAGAAGCGCCCCGCGCCGTACTTGCGCGACTTCGCAAGGGGCGTCGCCGCGAACAGCTTGCGCACGTGGTCGAAGAGGCCCGTGTACGTCGCCAGGTTGGAGCGCGGCGTGCGGCCTATGGGCTTCTGGTCCACCGTCACCAGCCGGCGGATGGCCTCCATCCCTTCCTTGATATGTCCCTCGCTCGCCATCACCGGCTCGCGGTCCAGCGGCTCGCCCTCCTCCTCTTCCGGCGCCAGCGTCTGGCCCAGTCTTCCCGCCACCAGTTCGACCAGCGCCTGGCTCACCAGGCTGGACTTGCCGGAGCCGGACACGCCCGTCACCGTGGTGAAGACGCCCAGGGGGAAGTCCACGTCCAGGCCGCGCAGGTTGTTGCGCTTCACGCCCTCCAGGCGCAGCCGCCCCGTGGGCTTCCGGGGTTCGCGGCGGCGCAGGTCCTCCTCCTCGAAGAGGTAGCGCCGCGTCCGGGACGCCTCCACCTTCGCCAGTCCCTCCGGCACCCCGCTGTAGAGCACGCGTCCGCCGTGCTCACCTGCCGCAGGGCCCACGTCGACGATCCAATCCGCGTGGCGGATGACGTCCACCTCGTGCTCCACCACGAACAGCGAGTTGCCCGCCTCCTTCAGCCGGTCCAGCGCCGTGAGCAGCGACTCCGTGTCCGCGGGGTGCAGACCGGCGGACGGTTCGTCCATCACGTACACCACGCCGAAGAGGTTGGAGCGCACCTGCGTGGCCAGCCGCAGCCGCTGCAACTCACCCGGTGACAGCGTGGGCGTGCTGCGCTCCAGCGACAGGTAGCCCAGGCCCAGGTCCGTCAGCACCTGGATGCGCGCGAGCAGGTCCTTGGTGATGCGCTGGGCGACGATGAGCTTCTCCGGGTGTTCGCGGGCCATGACATCCGCGTCCTTCCCCTTCCCTTCCGCCGTGGGTTTGATCAGCTCCGCGACCTGCTCCAGCGGCATGCGGGACAGCTCGCCGATGTCGCGGCCCGCGAACGTCACCGACAGGGACTCGCGCTTCAGGCGCTTGCCCTCGCACAGCGAGCAGTCGCTGGCGACCATGTAGCGGGCGACGCGCTTCTTCATCATCGCGCTCTGCGTCGTCGCGAAGGTGGTCATCACGTAGCGCTTCGTGCCCGTGAAGGTGCCCATGTAGCTGGGCGTCTCCTTGCGGGCCATCGCCCGCTTCACCTCCGCGGACGTGAAGCCCGCGTAGACGGGGACCGTGGGCTGCTCGTCGGTGAAGAGGATCCACTGGCGGTCCTTCTTCGGCAGGTCGCGCCAGGGCTTGTCGATGTCGTACCCGAGCGTCACCAGGATGTCGCGCAGGTTCTGGCCATGCCACGCGGGCGGCCACGCGGCGACGGCGCGCTCGCGGATGCTCAAGGAGTCATCCGGCACCATGGAGCGCTCGGTGACTTCGAACACGCGGCCGATGCCGTGGCACTTGGGGCACGCGCCCGCGGGCGTGTTCGGGGAAAACGCATCCGAGTCCAACCGCTCCAGCTTCGACGGGTAGTTGCCCGCGCGCGAGTACAGCATGCGCACGGAGTTCGACAGGGTCGTCACGCTGCCCACCGACGAGCGCGATGTCGGCGCGCCCCGGTGCTGCTGGAGCGCCACCGCCGGGGGCAGCCCGTCGATGGAGTCCACTTCCGGCACGCCCACCTGATCAATCAGGCGCCGGGCGTACGGGGCCACGGATTCGAAGTAGCGCCGCTGCGCCTCCGCGTAGAGCGTCCCGAACGCCAGCGACGACTTGCCGGAGCCGGACACGCCGGTGAAGACCACCAGCGCGTCGCGAGGGATGTCCACGTCCACGTGCTTCAGGTTGTGTTCGCGGGCGCCCCGGACGCGGACGAAGCCGGAGGGGTCGGGAGGCTTGCGGGTGCGAGGTGCTTTCGGAGTGGCCATGCCGGGGCGGACGTTGCCCACCCGTCAGCGCGCGGTCATCCAAGAAGCGAACCGCCTCGTCGGAATCCAGATGAGTTCCGGACCTCCACCGTCTGGCGGAGGACACGAGACCTGGCGGCTCAGCCGCCCCGAGCCCCCGGCCGCTCCAGCCCGAGCGCCGCCGGCAGCACGTACTGTCCGAACAGGACCAGGGGAAGCGCCGAGCCCGCATCATTATAGTAGCTGCCGGTGAAGGCCGCGGTGACGCCCAGCGAAGGGGCGACGAAGACGTACTGCCCGCCATTGCCCCGCGCGAAGGACACTTCCACCGGCGTGCCCTGGATGACGAAGCGGGCGCTCCACCACAAGAGCCCGTAGTTCGCGTCGCCCAGCGGCCCCAGCGCCTTGCCGGACTCCGCCACCCACGCCTCGGAGACGCGGCGCTCGCCCTGCCACGCGCCGCCGTCGAGCATCAGCTGCCCCACCTTGAGGAAGTCGCGCGGACGCAGGCGCAGGTGGCCGCCCGTGTCCGTGCCCTTCTTGCCCGCGGGCTGCCAGGTGACGTCCTGGACCTGCATCGGTGTGAACAGCCACTCGCGCGACAGGTCCGGGATGGAGCGGCCGCTGACGTGCTCCAGCACGGCGCCCAGCAGCACCACGCCGCCCGTGCAGTAGCGCGTCACGGTGCCGGGCTCGTCCCGCATGGGCACGTCCACGATGAAGCGGGCCCAGTCATCCGTGTCGTACATCCGCTCTTCGTTGCCGGGGGACTCGGGGTCCCAGTCGTCGCACGACAGCCCGGAGCGCATCTGGAGCAGGTGGCGCAGCGTGATGCGCTCCTTGCGCGGATCCGCGTTCTTCACCGGCGCCAGGTGCGGCAGGAGTGGGAGCACGGGCGCGTCCAGGTCCGGCAGCAGGCCGCGCTCGTGCGCCATGCCCACCAGCAGCGACGTGACGCTCTTCGTGGCGGACCTCAGGTCGTGCGCCTTCTCCCGCGTGAAGTCGTTCCAGTAGCGCTCGTAGACGAGCTGGCCTCCTCGCGCGACGAGCACCGCGTCCGGCGCCTCCACCGTGCCTTCGGCCACGTCGTGCTCCAGCGCGTCGAACCACGGGCGCTGAATGCCCGTGTCCTCGAAGGAGGCCACGGCCCAGCCGTCATCGAGCCGGTCCGGAGGCGAGCCCGGCCCCGTAGGCACCCGCTTGCCTCCGCACGCCATGAGACACACCGCGCACAGCAGCACCATCCGCTGGAACATCGCTGCACCTGCCTTCGCTCCGGCCCTGGAAGCGCGGCAGCCTATGTCACGCGGAGGCGCCATCGCGACTAGCGGTTCTTCGCGGCCTGCTCGCGGATGCGCGCTTCCTGCTCTCGCAGCTCGGGCGTGAACTCGGCGCCGAAGTCGTCGTCCTCGAAGACCTGCCGCAGCTCCAGCTCCACGTTGCCGCCCGCGTCCATGGACGGCCAGCGATTGAGCCACTCCAGGGCCTCCGCCCGCGACTTCACCTGGATGAGGGTGAAGCCGGCGATGAGCTCCTTCGTCTCCGTGAAGGGACCGTCGACGATGGCCGGCTTGCCGTTCGTGAACTTCACGCGGGCGCCCTTGCTGCTGGGGTGCAGGCCCTCGCCCTGGAGCATCACGCCCGCCTTCACCATCTCCTCGTTGTAGGCGCCCATGGCGGCCAGCAGCTTCTCGTCCGGGAGCACGCCGGCTTCCGTGTCCTTGTCCGCCCTGCGGATGATCATGAAGCGCACGGTCGTGTCTCCTGCCGCGCGCCGTCGGGCCGCGGGGGGTGTTCTTCTGTTGCCTTCAGGGACGCAACGAATGGGGCTGGGGGAAATCGACACGGCCTTTTTATTTTCCCACCGGGTCTTCCAAACCCTCGCAATCACGGGACTTCCCATGTCCCGGCCGCAAATGTGACAGTGCCCCCCATGCACGCGGGCGTGACATCCACCGGCACGAAGCCCTTTCCAGCCAGCGGCCTCATGCACCCGGTGGTCCTGGTGGCCGTGGTGCTGCTCGTGCTGAACGACCACGTGTTCAAGGCTCGCTGGCCGTCGTGGTGGACGGGGAAGCTCTCCGACGTCGCCGGGCTCGCGATGTTCCCGGTGCTCCTCCAGGCGCTGTGGGAGCAGGCGTTCCAGCGGCGAGCGCGGGAATTCCGCCCGTCGTTCCCGGTACTCGTGGGAGCGGTCGTGCTGACGGGGCTGTGCTTCGGCGCGACGAAGATTTCCTCCGACGCCGGGGATGCGTGGCGCTGGGCGCTGGGCGCGCTGCAGTGGCCCTTCTACGCGCTGCGCGCAGTGCTCGGGGGCGCGCGCATTCCCTCGGTCCGGCCCACCGTGCACACGGTGGACGTCACGGATCTGCTCACGCTGCCGTCGCTGATCATTCCCCTGTGGCTGGGAAGCCGACGTGCTCGCGTGGCTCGCGAACAGGGCGTGCGTATTCCCGCGCACGAGGAGTCTTCACTGCCTCCTTAGTTGCTGCGTGCTGTGCACGTGGCTTCGCGGCACGTGTCAGACCCCCAATTACAGTCGGCCCCGTCACGCATTGAACCGACAGGGGCCATCATGTCCGCGCGTTCTTCTCAATCCCATACATCCACGCCTTCGAACATCCTGGAGCAGGTGCGGCAGTGCGCCGCGTCCGTCACGCGGTATCCGCTCGACATCCTGACGGAGCATGCGCAGCTCGAGGACGAGCTGGGCATCGACTCCGTGAAGCTCGCGGAGATCGCCGCGGTCATCGCTCGTGAGTTCCAGCTGCCGCCGGACCGGTTGCCGCGAAACGGGAAGGCGCGCACGCTCGGCGCCATCGCCGGGGCGGTGACGGAGGCGCTGGGAACGGAGCCTGGACCGTCGCTCCACGTCGCCGCGCCCGTAGTCCCCGCTGTTGTCGAAGTGAAGGCGAGCACCGGTGCTCCGGCCACGCTGGACCTCCTGCCCCGCGTGCGCGCGGTGTTCGCGCGGGTGACGCGCTATCCGGAGGAACTGCTCACGCCGCACGCGGACCTGGAGGACGAGCTGGGCATCGACTCCGTGAAGCAGGCGGAGGTGATGGCCGTGCTCATGAAGGAACTGGGGCTGAGCGACGCGCCGAAGCCCTCGCAGCGCCTGCGCACCATGGCCGCCATCGCCGACGCGGCCCGTGCGCTGCTGCCGGCCGCGCCGCCCGCCGTGGAAGCCAGGCCTCGCGCTCCCGTCCACGTGGCGCCCACGCCTGTTCCGTCGCGCACGGAGCTGCCGTTCGAGGGAAAGGTCGCGCTCGTCACGGGTTCGGGAAAGGGCATCGGCCGGGTCATCGCGACGAGGCTGGCTCGCGCGGGCGCGACGGTGGTCGTCAACTCGTTCCACTCCCGTGAGGACGGAGAGAAGACGGCGAGGGACATCGTCGACGCGGGTGGCAAGGCGGTCCACCTGTGGGGCTCCGTCGCGCAGGAGGATCACCTGGAGCGGATGTTCGCGGCGATCCGCGAGCAGTTGGGTGGGCTCGATCTGCTCGTGTGCAACGCGTCCAACGGGCTCATCGGTCCGTTCGACCGCATCGCGCCCCGGGATTGGGACAAGGCGTTCCGCACCTGCATCACCGGCACCTACGAGTGCGCGATGCGCGCCCGTCCGCTGATGGCCGCGCGTGGGGGCGGGAGCATCGTCACCATGTCCACGTCCATGTCGCAGCGGTACATGCACGACCTGGGTTGCCAGGGCGTGGTGAAGGCGGGCGTGGAGTCCCTCACGCGCTACCTGGCCGCGGAGCTGGCGCCGGAGGGCATCCGCACCAACTGCGTGTCCGCGGGTCCGGTGCACGGCGACCTGCTGGGGATGTTCCCGGACGCACCGGAGCGCGTGGCGCGCTGGGAGTCCGCGACTCCCGGTGGACGGCTGTGCACCGCGGACGACGTCGCGGACGTGACCGAGCTGCTGCTCGGGCCGAAGACGCAGCGAGTGAATGGCGCCATCTGGGTGGTGGACGCCGGCCTCTCCGGAACCGTGGACGGCCTGCTGCCGGCCGCGCGCGCATCCTGACCCCTCACCTTCCAGGAGCCATCACCATGGACTTCTTCGCTGTCCCGTACGACATCCACTTCGACGACACGATGGCCTACGGGAGCCATCACTTCCTCACCAACTTCAAGTTCCAGTGCGCCGGCCGGGAGCACCTGCTCTTCAGCCCGCACGCCTTCGAAGAGCCCGACTTCCGGCGCGACTTCGACCAGGTGCTCCTGCTCACCTACGAGGGCTATTCGCGCAACCTCGCCCCGGCGGCGCTGGGGGACCGGCTGATCATCCTGACGTCACTGGAGGAGCGCGGCGAGGTATCCCTGCGCTTCTGCTTCCGCACGTTGAAGAGCGACGGCACGCCGGTGGCATGCGGCTACCAGACCGTGCTCTGCGCGGACCGGCAGGGAGCGCTGCGCGCGTTTCCGGAGTCCTTCCAGCGCAGCTTCGAATCGCTGGCGGCGATGCATGAACCGACGGGCCCGAAGAGCTTCCGAGACCTCGCCTTGCAGGGAGGTGGAGGCGTGCAGGCCTTGTTCCCGGAGGCCGTGCGAGCACTGGCGCGGACGCTGCTGGCGGACACCGCTCCGCGCGGCGTCTCGCGGATGATCCGCGTCCCAGAGCCCGCGCCCGGCCTTCAACTGCCGGTCAATGCCACCGCGTTCCTGTTCGCGGGACAGGGCACGTTCGAGCCCGCCCTCTTCCTCCAGTTGAAGGCGCTCCAGCCGGAACTGCGTGACGAACTGCTGGCGGTGAAGGAGGCCTGCCGTTCGCAGGGCATCGACGTGGGCCCGCTGCTCGCGGCGGAGGACGTCGCCCAGGTGGGCCGGGCGTTGGACGCGGCACCGCTGTTGGATCAGCTCGGCATCTTCCTGTCCGGAGTTCTGGGGGCGCGGTGGATGGAGCGTCAGGGCACTCGGCCGGACGTGTTCGTGGGGCACAGCTTCGGGGAGATCGCGGCGATGACCGCGGCCGGAGCCATGGACCTGCGCACGGGCGCGGAGGTGGTGTGCCGTCGCATCCGGGCGCTCCAGACGGTGCCGGACGGCCTGGGCACGCTCGCGGCGGTCGCCCTGTCGGAGGCGGAGACCGTCCAGGCCGTGGCGGAGAGTGAGGCCAGGACGTTGGAGATCGCGGGCCGCAATCATTCGCGGCAGACCGTGGTCGCGGGGCCTCGTGAGGAACTGGAGCGGTTGCGCGCATTCCTGGAGCGGCAGGGCAAGGGCTTCACGTTCATCTCCAGCCGCTACCCGTTCCACCACCCGAGCCTGGCGCCCGCGGTCACCGCGTTCCGCGCGAGCCTCGCGGACCTGACGGTGCATCCGGCGCGAGGGCCCATCTATTCACCCATCGAGCGGCGGATTTACGGACGTGGCGGGTCCGAGCTGGCAGGGGCGCTCGCGTCCCACCTGGTGCGTCCCTTCGACTTCCCGGGCGCGGTGGAGACGCTGGTAGGCGCGGGCTGCGCTCGGTTCGTGGACTGCGGCACGGGAGGACGGCTGACGCGCATCGTCCAGCGGATCCTCCCCAAGGACACGTCCGTGGCGATGACGTCCGTGGACCGTTCGCTGCCCGTGGGCCCCCCGGCCGTGACGCATGTCGCTCGGGATGCAGCGCCCGGGGTTCCGGCCATCGCGGTGGTGTCGTTGGGCTGCATGCTTCCTGGCGGCGCGAAGGATCCGGAGACGTACTGGAGGAACATCCAGCGGGGCATCAGCGGCATCGTCGACACGGGTGTGAGCCATCCGGACCAGGTGGTGGACTTCGTGGGTCCGGCGGTGACTCCGGACCGCACGTACACGCTGCTCACCGGGCGGGTCCTGGACAGCGACCTCGTGCCGCCTCCGGGAATCACGCCGGACCGATTCCAGCGCTATGGCCGTGAGCAGCGGCTGTTGGCCATCGCGCTCAGTCAGGCGATGGAGTCCTTGAGGTCCACCGCGCCGCGTGCGCCTGGACGCATCCAGTGCCTGCTCGGATCCACCGCGGACGGGTCGCCCGAGTACGACGACGCGCTGTGCGTGGAAGCGGGAGAAGCCCTGCTGCGTGCCCGGGGCGAGACGGCGCGGGAGTTCTCCGCGTTGATGCGTGAGGCGCTGGGTGTCACCGCGACGTCCTCCGAACTGGCACCGCATCCGACCCTCCAATCGGTGGTGACGGACGTGGTGGGCCCGAGCGTGTCCACGATGCTGCTGGACGCGGCGTGTGCCTCTTCGCTCTACGCCATCGCGCTGGGGATGAAGGCACTGGAGCGCGGCGAGGCCGACCTGGTGCTCGCTGGAGGAGTGTTCTCTCCGGGACCGGGCAACAGCTGCCTGTTCTCCCAGTTCAAGGGGCTCTCCGCGACGGGGAGCCGACCGTTCGACGAGCGCGCGGATGGCGTCATCTTCGGCGAGGGCGCGGGAGTGGTCGGCCTGATGCGTCTGGAGGATGCAGTCTCCGCGGGGCTGAAGGTCCGCGCGGTCATCCGCGGCGCGGGGCTGTCCAGCGACGGACGCAGCAGCTCCGCCAACGTCCCGCGAGCGGACGGACAGGTGGCCGCGATGGAGGCGTGCTACGCGGCAGCGGGCGTTGAACCGGCGTCCATCCAGTACATCGAAGCGCACGGGACGGCCACGCCGGCCGGAGACACCACCGAGTTGCAGTCGATTGGCCGTGTCTTCGGAGGCAAGCGGAAGGGCCTCCAGCTCGCCAGCGTGAAGGCGTTGATCGGCCATGTCGGGTGGGCCGCGGGTGCGGCATCGGTCATCAAGCTGTGCAAGGCGCTGGAGCACCGGAGCTTCCCGCCGCAGTCCCACTTCGACCGTCCAGGTGCGGGGCTGCGAGCGCTCGGGCCGGACTTCGAGGTGAGCACGCGGGAGCAGCCGTGGCCGGAGAATGGAGACCATCCGCGCCGTGCGGCCACGAACGGCTTCGGCTTCGGCGGCACGAACGCGCACCTGGTGTTGGAGGAGTACCAGGGAGGCCCGCTCGCGCCGCGCGCCAGGTCCACGCAGCTTCCGAGCGAAGAACTGGTGGTGGTGGCCGCGGAGGGAATGTTCCCGGAGGTGCGATTCGACGCCAAGGGGATGCGTCTGCCCGCATCCGTGCGGCTGCTGCCGGACATCACCGAGGACATGGACCTCACGCAGCACCTGGGGCTCATCGTCGCGAGCGACGTCGTGAAGAAGCTCGGGGCGTTCGATTCGCTGCGGACGGGGACGGCCATCGTCCTGGGGTTGGAGGGCAAGACGCGCCGGGGCGTGGAGGCCACGCAGCGAGTGCTGGCGGACTCCACTCGGCGAAGGCTGCGTGAGCACATCCAGCGAGCGCCGGACTCCACGCGGCTCCTGCCGCTGGTGGACCGGCTCCATGCGGCGGTGGGCGCGCTGCGTCCGTCCGGTCCGTACACGCTCCAGGGGATGATGCCCAACGTCACGCCGGGGCGGGTAGCGGGGGTGCTCGACACCAAGGGACCGAACTTCGTGGTGGACGCGGGGGCCGGCACGCTGGCCGCGTCACTGCGCGCTTCACGGGCCTTGTTGGACAGCGGCTTCGAACTGGTGCTCGTGGGCAGCGCTCACGTGAAGAGGCCCGGAGAAGGCGCCGCTGTGTCCGCGCCTGAAGAGGGCATGACGATGCTGGCGGTGACCACGGCCGCGAAGGCTGAAGCGCGGGGCTTGAAGCCGCTGTGCCACCTGCGGATGTCCGAAGCTGCGGGCTCCGGTTCAGGGGCGGGCGTCACGTTGCCGCCCCACTCCGCCCACGAAGCGAGGGAGGTGCTGAGCGCGGTGCGGGCCGCCACCGAAGGAGAGGCCATCACGCTGCGCTTCCATCCGGATGCCGCGACCGGCACCCAGCTGGTGCTCCAGCTTCATCCTGACCTCGGAGCCCAGACTGGAGTACCGGAGGAACAAGCGGTGGCGGCAGGAGCTCCGTCCGCGGAGCGCCGCGTAATGGACAACGCCGCCAGGTCCTCGGGCATGCCCTCTGTCTCCAGTGCTGAGAATCGAGACCTCGGCGGGGCCGCCCTGTCGGCGGCGAACCACGGAAACTTGTCCGACAGCCGGACAGGTTCGCAGAGCCCAGTCGGCCGGGAGGGGCTCCCCCTTCAGCCGAACCACGGAAACTTGTCCGACAGTCGGACAGGTTTGGAGAACCTCGGCCGGGAGGGGCGCCCCCTTCAGTCGAGCCAGAGGAACTTGTCCGACAGTCGGACAGGTTTGGAGAACTCGGTCGGTCGGGACGAGCCCCCTCCTCAGCCGAACCACGGAAACTTGTCCGACAGTCGGACAGGTTTGGGCCGCTCCGGTCCGGAGGCGGGCACCTTGGATGTCCGTGGGACTGGCGCTCCGTTTGCAGCAGGAGCCATCGCGACGCTCCCCGCGCGTTCGGAACCCGAGGCGTCCGCCACGGCTACCGGTGCCGCGCAGGCGCGGGCGGGCTCGGATCGCCTGGAAGAGGCACGTTCGCCGTCGAGCTCCGCCTCCATCCCGGAGACCGCTGACGGTTTCGACCACTCGGCTGCCATCCGCTACCACGCGCCAGTGCTGGTCGAGCGTCCGGCCCTGACGACCGGAGCGTCGCAGCTGCGTGGCCGGCGGGTGCTGTTCATCGCTCAAGACGAGGCCGTGGCCCGTGAGCTTTCGGCCCAGGCACATGACATCTGCGGCCCTGAGTTCCGCATCCTCCACTCGGGCGCCTCCGATGAGGGAGCGCGGATCCACGGCATCGACCTGACACGGGAGGAGACCGCGGAGGCGAACCTGGCTGCGCTCGGCTTCGAGCCACAGGTCATCATCTCGGTGTGCCGCATGTCCTCCGAGGAGAGCGAGTCCTCCGTCGTCGCGGACACGGCCCTGCGCCATGAGGCGCTGGAGTTGCTCTTCCTGTCCGCTCGCCGCGCTTATGAGGGACTGTCCGCTGGCACCGTGACTCTGGCGAGTCTGTGCATCGGCGGCGTCGGTGCGCGCCGGACGCTGCATCCCGTCACCGGCCTCTTCGCCGGCCTGCTCAAGTCCCTGGGCCGAGAGGTCCCGACGCGTGGCATCCGTGCCATCGCCACGGGTCCGCTTCCGCTTCGCACGGCGCTCGACCATGTCGCTTCCGAGCTGAGCACCGGTGACGACACCGCTCCCGTGGAGGTCTGCGTCGACGGCTCCGTTCGCTGCGTCCGGCTGCTCCAGCCCACGGACGTTCCGGCACGGCCCGCCGTCACGCTCGACTCCAACTCGGTGGTCCTGCTGACGGGCGGTGGCCGTGGCGTGACGGCCGTCCTCGCCGGAGCGCTGCTCAAGCGGTACGGCTGCAAGGTCGTCCTCCTGGGCCGCAGCGATCCTTCCGACGCTCCCGCACGCGTGCTCCAGGCGCGCGACGAGGAACTGGGCGCCGTGGAGCGCGAGTTCTACGCCTCGGAACTCGCCCGTGACAGCACGGTGCGCATGCCCGCGCTGCGTGCACGCTTCGAGCGCCACCTGGCCGTGCGTGAGCTGCGGGCCACGCTCGACGGACTCATGCGGCTTCCCGGCCAGATGACCTACCGCGCCGCGGACGTCACCCGTCCCGAGGACGTGGACCGCGTGGTGGAGGAGCTGATCCGTGAACACGGACGGCTCGACCTGGTGGTCCATGGCGCGGGCACGCAGGTTTCCAAGAAGCTCCACCGCCGTCGGCTCACGGAGCTTCGGAGCACGCTGGACACCAAGCTGCTGGGACTGCGCAACCTGCGCGAGTCCTGCGCACGCCGCCTCCCGGCCCCCGTGCCCTTCCACGTCCTGACGTCCGCGTTCAGCTACATCGGCAATGACGGACAGGCGGACTACGGCGCGGCGAACGAAGCGCTGGACCGGCTCTGCGCCTGGGTCAGTGACTCGCGCCAGGACGTGCAGTGGTGCAGCGTGGGCTGGCTCGCCTGGGACGGCATCGGCATGACGCGCGGGTCGGAGTACCGCGTGCTCGGAGCCAGCCGCCGGCTGCGCGGCATCCGCGCCGACGAGGGCGAGGCGCTATTCCTCCAACTGGTGGACGGCCAGCCCGTCCAACCCATCAACGTCCAGCTCACCGAGAGCGAGCGCGGCTTCTACGGCCTGGAGGTGATCGCCCCGCCCG
>NZ_RAWF01000225.1:0-16576 GCF_003612075.1 Corallococcus sp. CA041A | reverse complement strand
GCCGCCCAGTTCAGCCCTTTACTCGAACACGAAAAATCATCACAGAAGATTATTAATCTGCTGGTATGGAGCGGGCTGTGTGGCTGGATATATCGCTTACAAATCGCGTTGGGTTATTTTTTTTCAAGCAGAAGACGGCATACGAGTTAGGCTCCGGTCTCGTGGGCTCGGAGATGTTTATAAGAGACAGGGGTGCCCTCCAGGTCCAGGGCCGTGTCGTCGACCTCCAGGGGCAGCCCGTCGCCGGCATCGAGGTCTCCGCCTCCGTCCCCCTGCCCGGGGAGACCCTGACGGAGCTGCCCTGTGACGCGGACTCGCCCGAGGTCCCCGTGGTCTCCGAGGACTGCGATTCCCTCCCCGCCCTCCGCTGGGTCCGGGAGCTGGTGGAGGCCCACCGGGGCGCCGCCTTCGTCCTGTCGCGCACCACCTCCGCCCAGGACGGCACCTTCACCCTGGAGGGCCTGCCCCAGGGGACCGTCGACCTCTGGGCCCTGGGCTCCCAGGGCGCCGGCCTCCAGGAGGACGTCGTCACCGGCACGCGGGACGTGACGCTGGAGCTCGGGGCCAGCCAACGGCTCACCGGCCGCGTGGTGGACGAGGACGGCGCCCCGCTCGCCCAGGCCCAGGTGACCGTGCTGCACACGGACACCGCGCGCTACTTCGAGACGAAGACCGGCGCGGACGGCCGCTTCTCCCTGGGCCCCCTGCCCGGAGAGGTCCCCTACAGCCTCCTCGCCGCCCACCCCGGAAAGCTCACCGAGTGGATGGGGGACGTGGCCCCGGTCGCCCTGCCCGAGGACATCGTGCTGTACGCCCCCCGGCGCATCGTGGGCACCGTGGTGGACGGCGAGCACCCCGTCGCCGGCGCCACCGTCACAGTGGTCGACACTGAGCTCGTCACCACCACCGACGCCCAGGGGCGCTTCACCTTCGACGGCCTCCCCCCCGACGACTACACCCTGGAGGCGGAGCAGGGCGGCCTCCAGGCGCACGAAACGGTGGAGGTCACGGAGGACCAGCGCGAGGTCTCGGTGACGCTGAGCCTGGGCACCATCTTCTTCGTCGAGGCCACCGTGCGCGACACCGCCGGCAACCCCGTGGCCCACGCCGAAGTGAGCGCCGCCAATCCCCGTGAGCGCGACGAGCACTACCTCCCCCACCGCTTCAAGGAGCTTGGCACCACCGGCGAGGACGGCCGCCTGCGCCTGGGCCCCCTCCGGGCCCGCGACTATGTCTTCCAGGTGGTGTCGGACCAGATGCTGGACCTCACCGCGGTCCGCACCGTGGCCGAGGGCGGTCCTCCACTGGACTTCGTGCTCTCCCCCGCCGTCCTCGTGGAGGGCATCGTCACCAATGCCGCGGGCCAGCCGGTGGCGGAGGCCTCCTTGTCGCTGCGTCCACCCGCCCGGAAGCGCCCGGCCGACCCGCCTCCGCCCGTGTACACGCGCTCGCTCATCTTGATGCACCCGTCCCGCGAGGCGCCCTTCACCTTCGACGCCACCTCCAACGAGGAGGGCCACTTCGCCATCAAGGTGGACAAGCCCCTCTCCGGCACCCTCACCGTCGAGGCCGACGGCTACCTGCCGCGCAAGCTCCAGGTCCGCGCCCCCACGTCCGGCCTGAAGCTCACCCTGGACTCGGGCGCCACCGTGCGCGGCACCGTGACGAGCTCGCGCGGCACGCCCGTCAACGAGGTGGACGTCAGCCTGGTGATGCAGGAGCCGGAGCAGGAGCCCTCGACAGGCGCCCGAGAGGCCCCAGAAGAAGACGACGACAAGATCGACATCATCCGCATGACCTTCGCGGGCACCACCGGCGAGGACGGCCGCTTCGACATCAAGGGCATTCCTCCCGGCACCTATGCCGTGTGGATGCGGACCACCACGGGCGGCTACGAGCGCCTCATGCCCGACCGCGTGGTGCTGCGCGGCTCGGAGACCGTGGAGCTGGCGCTGCGCCTGGACCTGGACGGACGCGTGGGCGGCATCGTCGTGGACGCGGAGGGCCGGCCCCTGGCGGACGTCACCGTGGACGCCACCGCGAAGGAGGACGAAGCCAGCAACGGCCGCTCGTACTCTCCCCTCTCCATGAAGACCGGTCCGGACGGCCGCTTCATCCTGGAGCCGATGGCGCGCGACTGGGACTACGAGCTGACGGCGGTGAAACCGGGCTACGCGATGCCCCAGCCGCCCAAGAAGGAGAGCCCCGACGAGGGCCCGGACGACGAGACCTTCGAAGAGACGCATGCAAGGCTCAAACGGTGGATGGATGAGCAGGATGGCCCCAAGGTCATCGCCCGCGCGGGGAACATGGGCGTGCGCATCACCCTGGCCTTCCAGGGCCGCATCACCGGCCGGCTGGCGAGGAAGGACGGCACGCCCATCACCCGCTTCACCGTGAACGAAGAGGCGGTGCGCGACCCGAAGGGCGCCTTCACCGTCTTCGTGGACGAGCCCGGCCCCCAGCACCTCACCTTCGAGGTGCCGGGCCACGCCTTCACCCAGCGCGACGTGGACGTCCCCGAAGGCCGGAGCGTGGACCTGGGCACGGTGCGCGTGGAAGCGGGCCACGTCATCCAGGGCCGCGTGGTGGACGACGCCACCGGCGCCCCGCTGGCCGGAGTGTCCGTCTCCCTGGCGCTGCCGGCGGAAGACGTCCGCAACGCGGAGCACTCCGAATCCTTCGCGGACGTCACCACCGGCCCGGACGGCACCTTCCAGCTGCCCTCCGTGGAATCCCGGCCCTACATGCTCACCGTGCAGGAGGCGGAACACGCGTCGCTCGAACGCATCGTGGGCCCCACCGAGGACACGCTCGAGCTGCGCCTGCCGTCCGCCACCCGCCTGGAGGTCTCGGCGCGGGACGCACAGGGCCGGCCGTCGTCGGTCGTCCTGACGGCCATTTCGAAGGCGGACCCGGAGGAGCAGCTCATCGCCTCGGCGAACACCGGCGTGGCCATGTTCCGCGACCTGGCCCCGGGCGACTACGTGGTGAAGATCGCGGGCGGGAACACCGGCAGGGTCGTGCCTCGCGTCGTGCACGTCGAGCCGCGTCGCGTCAACCGGGTGGACCTGCCGCTGTCGACGACGGGGCTCAAGCTGAAGCTGCGCTGGAGCGAGCGCGGGAGGCAGGGCACCCCCTACCTCCTCCCCGGACGCGTCCCCGCGCCGCCCGAATCCGCCTCGGCCTCGGAGGTGCGGTGGCTGGGCGAACAGGCACTCGCGCCGCTGTTTCACGGCGCGGATACCTGGGTCCTCGTCCCTCCCGGGCCCTACACGCTTCTCGTGTTGCAAGAACGTGAGGGACGCTGGCTGTCGTTCCGGCAGGACGTGACGGTGGGCGCGGGCACCATGCAGGATTCGCAGGAGGTGGAGGTCCCCGCACTGCCGTGGTGAGGCGGGTCCGACATGCCTCGCGGTCCAGGGGAGCTGTGTTAAACCCCACGCATGACCCCGAGCGACGCGCTGAGCGCAGCAGACCTCGAACGTCTTGCCAGGGCGGAGGCACCGGACCTGGCCGAGTCCGTGCTGGCCTTCCTCGACCAGCCGGACCGCTCGTCGGACACGCCGCTGCCGCAGGGCGCGCTGTCCTTCGACGCGTTGAAGCAGCTGCTGGAGCAGGCGCGCGCGGACGGCGACAAGGCCGGCCGCCGCAAGGGCTCGCATGAGGCGTGGCAGCGCTTCCTCGCGCAGAAGGACGTGCCGCTGCCGCCGCGCCTGCTGCTCGCGGACCTGCTGGTGTCCCTCTACGAGAAGAACACCGAGCCCGCGCGCGCCGCCCTCATCACGCTGGTGAAGGAAGCGCCGCTGAAGTTCGGCCTGTGGGCGGGCCTCAAGCGCATCTACAAGCTGGCGGAGGCGCGCCACGACGCGGAGATGTTCGGCGCGCTGGCCTGGCGCTTCGACACCGAGCGCGGCGGCCGCCGCAGGCACCGCGAGGTCAGCGGCGGCACCCTCACCTACCTCCAGCGCCGCGCGTGGCGCTTCCTGCGCCACCTGGGCGCGGCCGTCCCGGAGCTCTACCCGCAGTTCGCGGTGGAGGTCCTGCGGCACTACGACCTGGAGACGACGTGGGCGCAGTGCTGGGTGGCGCACCACCTCTGGGCGCACAACAGCAAGGGCTACTCCGCGTCGCGCTTCCCCATCCAGCCGCCCAACGACATGGTGAAGCAGCGCATGTATCCGGACGCGTGGAAGCGCTCGCCGGACGCGCTGATGCGCCTGTTGGACACGTGCCAGTCGGACCCCGCCGCGAAGTTCGCCATCCAGGGCCTGCGCAAGGACTTCCCGGAGGCGCTGCGCAAGGTGACGCCCGCGTGGCTGGACCGCCTGGCGCGCCGTCCGCTGGGCAGCGCGCACGACTTCCTGGTGGAGACGCTCCAGGGCTCGCCGGACTTCCACCAGGGCAAGCTGCGCGCGGCCGGGCTGCATGAGGCGGTGCTCGCGCTGCTCTTCTCCCCCAGCGACAAGGCCCGCGCCTACGCCATCGAGTACGCGCGCGGCCACGCGCAGGACCTGGCCGCGGACCGGCTGGCGGACCTGGTGGAGAAGGGCGAGGACGACGTGCAGAAGTTCGCCGCCGCCGCCCTGGAGAAGCACAAGCCGCGCGACCTGGGCCTGCCGCTGCTGGGCCGGCTGCTCAACTCCAAGCCCACCGCGGCGTTCGCGGCGAAGTCGCTGGAGCAGTCCTTCGACCGCGCGGAAATCACCCACGACTTCCTGCGCGAGCTGCTCTGGGGCAAGCAGGAGCAGCTCAACTGGGCGAAGAACTACGTCTCCTCGAAGTACGCGGCCGGGGAGATGCCGGCGGACTTCTGGAAGGTGGCGCTGACGGAGGCGAAGCAGCGCTCGTCGCGCCAGCGCATCGTGGAGGACACGGCGATGAAGGCCCTGTCCACCTACAAGCCGGCGGACATCGGGCCGGAGTGGCTCTTGGACCTGGTGGCGCACCCGCGCCTGGGACGTCAGGCGGCGCAGTGGCTCACGCGCGCGGACAGCCTGCCGGGCCTGGACGTGGAGCGCGTGAAGGCGCTCGTCTTCAACGGCAAGTTCCGGAGCACGGCGCTGGAGCTGCTGGGCAACCGCAAGCTCTTCACCGCGAGGCAGCTCACGGTGCCCTGGCTGCTGGCGCTGGCGCGGCGGGCCGACCCGCAGCTGCACGAGTTCGCGCACCGCTACCTGCTGGCGAACGTGGTGCCCGCGGACTTCAGCGACTCGGGCGACGCGGACGCGGGCCTGGAGCGCCTGTTCGACCTGGCGCTGGGCGCGAAGCAGCCGCCGCCGGTGCGTGCGTTCGCGCAGACGTACCTGCGCTGCCACCACCCGGGCATCGGGCCGGAGCAGCCGGAGTCCAAGTCCTACGAGCTGCGTCCCCGCGCGCCGCGCAAGGCGTACTCGGCGGAGCGGCTGTGGCCGGCCCTCTTCGACGAGCGCGACGACGTGCGCCGCTTCGCGCTGACCATCGCCCGCTCGGAGCTGCGCGCGTGGGGCTACCAGACGCGCGTGTACGAGCTGGCGGACTCGGACGCGAAGGAGATCCGCAACCTGGCCTACGACGCCCTGCTCAACGCGGGCGAGCCGGGAGCGGACGCGCGCCACACGCTGCAGCCGGATGAGCTGGACGCGGGCAAGGTGTTCGCGCTCACGGAGTCCACCAAGCGCAGCACGCGTGAAGTGGCCGTGGAGCTCATCCGCCGGCACTACGCGAGGCTGGGCGGCGCGGAGCGGCTGTCCGGGCTGATGCAGAGCGCGGACCGCGAGGTGGGCCTGTTCGCGGTGCGCCTGCTCTGGGAGAAGCACCGTCCGCTGCACCTGCCGGAGGGCTGGAAGCCCGCGGGCGGCGGCAAGGACGAGCGCGAGGCGGGAGGCACCACGCGCTTCAGCGACGTGGAGGCGCTGCGCACGTTCCTGCGGCGCATGATGTTCGGCCTGCCGCCCGGGCGCGCGAAGGAAGCGCGTGAAGGCGACGTCCAGCGCCGGCTGTCCGCGAGCGTGGCCAAGCGCCGCGTGGTGGAGCTGGTGCGGGACCTGGGCCTGGAAGACGAGAGCTTCGCGCGAGTGGTGGCGCCCGTGCTGGGCGAGTTCACCGGCTCCGTGGCGAAGGGCGAGTGGCAGAGCTGCCTGGCCTCGCTGGTGCAATTGCGTGCGGCTCACCCGAGCGTGCAGCTCGGCGGCATCTAGGACAACGACA
This sequence comes from Corallococcus sp. CA041A, assembly GCF_003612075.1. Lineage (NCBI taxonomy): Bacteria > Pseudomonadati > Myxococcota > Myxococcia > Myxococcales > Myxococcaceae > Corallococcus > Corallococcus sp. CA041A. The sequence continues at coordinate 10,387 of NZ_RAWF01000225.1, read as the reverse complement.
CCATGGCCAACCTCTCCATCGGCAACATCGAGAAGGTCCGTGCGCTGGCGGCCAATGCGCGCCTGCTCATCGTGGGCGGCACTCGCGCCGCCGCCGACAGCCGCCTGACCGCGTACGATCCGGCAACCAACAAGGTCCTGTGGACCAGCCCGTTGCCCGCGCACGTGCTGAGCGTGGCGCTGGCCGGCGAGCAGTTCGCGGCGGCGGGCGCGGACGGCACCGTGCGCTTCGGGTCCCTCACCGACGGCACCGTGAAGTTCCAGCTCCACAACGCGCACCCCGGAGGCTGCACCGCGGTGGCGGCGAGCCCCGACGGCAAGGTGCTGTACACGGCCGGCGTGGACGGCTTCGTGCGCGCGTGGGACTGGGACAGCACGAAGAAGCTGAAGGAGTGGAGCGCGTCCTCGCAGCCGCTGCGCGCGGTGGCGGTGGACCCCACGCACACGTACGTCGCCTGCGCGGGCGATGACAGCGTGGTGCGCTCGTTCACGGTGGCGACGGGTGCGCGCCGGGACATGCCGGGCCACGAGGGCGCGGTGCGGGCGCTGGCCTTCACCCCGCGCGACGGGCGGCTCGTCTCCGCGGGTGACGACGGCAAGCTGCGCATCGGCTACCTGGTCGGCGCGGTGGAGTTCGAGGTTCGCGGCGACAAGGACAGCGGCCACGCGGGCTCCGTGCTGGGGCTGGTGTTCCCGCCCACGCCGCAGGCGGAAGCGGGCCAGGACCCGGCGGAGCGCATCGCGTCCGTGGGCAGCGACGGCAAGCTGAAGGTCTGGCGCCTGGACGAGCGCCGCAAGCCGCGCACCTTCGAGCTGGGCAGCAAGGCGCTGAACGCGGTGGCCTTCGCGCCCCCGGCGAACCCGCGCCAGGCGAAGCAGCTGCTGGGCTACCTCTTCGTGGCCGGCGAGGACCGCCGCGTCACGCGCATCACGCTGGGCACGGACGGCAAGCCCACGGATGAGACGACGGCGTTCGGCCACGGCTTCGATGTCTTCAACGAGGCGCTGAAGGCCGCCCTCCCCCGCCGCGAGGCCGCGGTGAAGGAGGCGGTGGCGCTGCTGGAGCCGGAGGCGCTGGACTTCGTCCTGGGCGTGCTGACCTCGGACAAGGACGCCGCCGCGCGCCGGCTGGCGGCCACGGAGCTGGGCAACCACGGCCGCACCGCCGCGCGGCCGAAGCTGCGCGACCGCCTCAACGACGACGACAAGACGGTGCGCGCCGCGGCGCTGGACGCGCTGGTGAAGCTGGAGACCGAGTCGCCGCTGGCGGCTCCCCGCTCGGCGCTGGATTCGCGCTTCGTGGACACGCGCGTGCAGGGCCTGCGCCTCTTGGCGAAGCTGGGCAGCGCGTCGCCGCTGGTGCCGGGCCTCATCGCCAGCAAGCTGCCGGACACGAACGCGGAGGTGGGCACCGCCGCGCTGGACGCGCTCACCACCGTGTCGCCCAAGGGCAGCACGGAGCCGCTGAAGCTGGCCTTCGAGCGTGGCCCCGCGGCCCTCAAAGTGGAGGTGCTGCTGCGCGCGTCGGGGGCGGGCCTGCTGGGCGACCCGCGCCTGCAGCCGCTGGTGGCGCGCGCGCTGGACGACGCGGACCGGGACGTGCGCCGCGTGGCCTTCGCGGTGCGGGTGCTGGAGCGCCGCCCGCTGGCCGCCACGCTGGAGGCGAAGGACGAGGAGTTCGCGCGCACGGTGCGGGAAGTGACCCGCATGCTGACCCTCCAGGCGAAGCGCGCGGCCGGGGACACGGAGGCGAAGTCCACCACCGACGCGGAGCTGGCTGCCTCGCGTGAACAGCTCTTCGGAAAGACGGCCGCTGGCGCGGCGCTGACGGAGGCGGACCTGGAGCCGCTGCTCGCCGCCATGGCGTGCCGCATGCCGGACACCGCCGTGCGTGGCGCGCGTGTACTGGCGCAGCTGGGTGACGGCCGTGCCCTGGGCGCGCTGCTCCAACTGTCGCGCGAGGACGACGCCGCCATCCGCCGGGAGACGGCCGCCGCGCTCCAGGCGCTGCAGGATCCGCGCGCCCGCGAGCGACTGGTGTGGATGCTGGACGACGCGGACGGGGACGTGCGCGCCGCGGCGCTGACGGCCGTGGTGGCGCTGGACGCGGACGCACCGCTGTCCGCCGCCGAGGCCGCGCTGCGCTCCGGTCACGAGGACGTGCGCGTGCGCGGCCTGGACCGACTGGTGAAGCTGGGCGCCAAGGCGGAGGGCGCGGAAGGCCTGCTGGGCGACGCGCTGGAGGACGAATCCGCCAAGGTGCGCGGCGAGGCCTTCCGCACGCTGTGGGCCTGGAACGACAAGGAGCCGGTGAAGGCGCTGGACCGCGCGCTGGCGGGACGCTTCCCGGACCTGCGCACCCGCGCGGTGGAGGTGCTCGCGCAGAAGGGCACCGACGACTGGGCGCTGGAGCGGCTGAAGAAGTCCGTGGAGGACCGCGACGCGGGCGTGGCCACCGCCGCCTACGAGGCGTGGGTGAAGCTGGCCGGCAAGGAGAAGGCGGAGCCGCACCTGACCGCGCTCAACACCACGCACCCGGCCCTGCGCGAGAAGGCCGCCAAGGCCTCCGTGCACGCCCCGGCGGAAGCCATGCGCTCCGCGCTCCTCAAGCGCGTGCAGGACGAGCACCTGGACGTGGCCTTCGCTGCGTTGGAGGCGCTGGACAAGCTCATCCCGAACGAGAACGGGCCGCTGCTCGCGGGCATCGCGGCGTCGGCGCTGCCGGTGCGCGTGCGGGCCTCGGAGCTGCTCGCCCCGCGTGGCGCGGAGGACATCATCGAGCCCATGCGCGGGCTCATCACGGACAAGGACCTGGAGCGGATGTACCCGCCCGGCTTCCTCGTCCCCCTGCGCGTCCGCGCGTCGCGCGCGCTGGCCACGCTGGGCTCGCGGCGCCTGCTGGGCTTCTACGCCACCACGCTCCTGCCCCACGAGGTGACGGACCTCCAGGAGCAGGGCGCGCGCGGTCTCGCCACGGCCAGCCGCCGGGGCGACGAGGGCGCGCTGTTGGATGCGCTGGGCCACTCGCTGGTGGCGGCGCGTTCGTGGGCGGCGGACGGTCTCTCCCGCCTGGGTGACGTGCGCGCGCTGCCGGTGCTCACCGGAAACCTGCGCCATGAACACCTGCCCATCCGGCTGGGCGCCATCCTCTCGTTCGCGGCCCTGGGCCACGAGGGCGACGGCGGCCTGCTGCACGGTCTGGAGGACTCCGCGCGCGAAGTGCAGGAGATGGTGTTCGCCATCGTGCTCGCGCGGGACCTGCGCGCCAGCCGCGAGGGTGGACCGCCGGACCTGCTGACGAGCGCGTTGTCCAGCGGTCGTCCGGAGGTGCGTTACGCCGCGGCCCGCGCGCTGGAGCTGCGCACGGAGCCGGAGGCGTACCGCGCGCACCTGGTGGAGGTGCTGCTGCCGCCGCGTCCGGAGAAGGCCGGCGACATGAAGGACTGGCCCGCGGAGGACGACCGGGCGAAGCGCGTGATTGGCCTCGCCGAGGCGCTCTCCAGCGGTCAGCCGGAGCAGCGCTACGCGGCGGCGCAGGTGCTGCTGCTGCGCAACAAGCCGCTGGACTACTTCCGCGAGGCGCAGAAGGTCGCGCGCCCCAGCTCGCTCCAGTCCCCCTGGAAGCCGGAGACGGCCGATGGCGCCGCGCACGTCATCCAGCCCTCCACGCCGGAGAAGCAGGGCACGGCCTCCGCCACGGGCAAGAGCTGGCTGCGCCGCCTCTTCTCCGCGGTGAAGCCGCCGGAAGGCTCGGGCACGGGTACGCCGAAGGACGCGACGCAGGCGGAGCGTCAGCACCTGCGCCGCCTCGCCTTCGGCGCCTACGTGGGCCTGCTGCGTCAGGTGACCGCGGGTGACGAGGAAGGCCACCGCGTCCGCCGCGACGCCGTGGACCGCGTGGTGAAGCTCACGCAGGAGGGCTACGCGGGCACGTCCGCCGCGGTGGCCGCCCTGCTGCGCGCGCTGGAAGACCCTCACCAACTCGTGCGCCGGGCCGCGCTCGCGGGCCTCAAGGAGCTGTACCCCGCTGGCAGCGACGAGCCGCTGGCGCTGGCCCTGGCCTCGCTGGCGCCTGACGTGGCGCGCGCCGCGCTGGAGGAGCTCGCCGAGCGCGGTGACAAGGCCCGTCCGCGAGTGGCCGCCGCGCTCAACTCGCCGCTGCCGGAGGTGCGCAAGTCCGCCTTCGAGCTGCTGGAGAAGCTGAGCCCGCCGGGCAGCCTGGATCCGCTGCTGGCCGCGCTGGGCAGCGAGCACGCCGACCTGCGCGTAGGCGTGATTGAGCGGCTCGCGGGAGCCAACGACCCGCGCGTCACGGAGGCCCTGGGCCGCGCGATGGGCAGCGAGCACGAGGACCTGCGGCTGCGCGCCGCGGAGCTGCTCGCGTTCCGGGGCGACGACCGGGCGGTGGAGGTGCTGGGCACCTTCCTGCGTTCGGAGACGTCGGCCGTGGCCCGCCGTGCACAGGAGGCCCTGGCGCGACTGGGGACCTCCGCCGCCGTGGCCGCGCTCGCCGCGCGCCTGACGGTGGCCACGGAGATTCCGGAGCGCACCCGGCTGGTGGCCGCGCTGGGCCGCACGCACCGCGCGGACGCGCTGGACGTGCTCGCGCGCCAGAGCGTGGAGGACGAAGCCCCCTCCGTGCGCCTCGCCTGCGTGACGGCCGCGATGCAGCTCACCTGGCCGCCGGAGCAGGAGAAGCTGAATGAGGACGAGCGCGAGCTGAAGAAGCGCGACGCGGCGCTCGCGGTGCGCTTCCTGCGCGTGGCGGTGAAGAGCCAGGACCCGGAGGTCCGCAAGGCCGCCGCCGGCGAGCTGGAGCACGGCAAGAGCGAGGGCCAGGACGCGCTGCTCGTCCAGCTCTTCAACGACCGCGACGTCACCGTGCGCGCGGCCGCCGTGGAGCACTACTCGAAGCGCGTGGTGGAAGAGGGCGCGGCGGTGGAGCCGCTGGAGGAGATCCTCCGCGCCGGCGCCCGCGAGCTGATGCTGCCCGCGGCGGAAGGCGTCGCGCACCAGCGCCGCGCCAGCGCCCTGCGTCCCCTGCTGCTGTACGCGCGCGCCGGTGAGCCGCACGAGCGCGGCCGGGCCCTGCTCGCCCTGGGCACCCTGGGCGACGTGCGAGCCCTCTCCGAGCTGGAGACGGTGGCCGGCGGAGGCACGCCGGAAGCCCCGGCCGAAGAGGACATGGTGTTCGCCGCCATCGAGGCCCTCGGCCGCATGGCGAACCGGATGCCGGATGGCGAGGACCGCCGCCGCATCGAGGAGAAGGTGGAGGCCGCGGCCACGGACGGCGCCGCCTTCCAGCGCCAGGAAGCCGGCGTGCGCGGCCTGCGCGCCCTGGGTGGAGAACGCGCCAGGGTGAAGCTGGAGGCGCTGCTCGCCGACGGTGAGACGGACGACGACGTGCGCCGCACGGTCGCGGAGGAGCTCGGGAAGTTCGGAGACCCGGCCGCCGAGGCCGCCCTGGCCGCCGCGCTGAACGAGGAGGACGACGACCTTCGCGCCGCCGCGCGCAAGGCGCTGGATGTCCTCTTCCCCAAGGAGCGCACGCGAGTGGAGTTCCTCGCCGTGCAGAGCGAGCACGAGGACATCTCCGAGCCCGCCGCCACCTACCTTGCGAGCGAAGGCGACCCGGCGCTGCTCGTGCCCCGCCTGGCCACGCTGGACAACGTGGAACTGCGCCTCCGTCTGCGTCGCGGCCTCGCCCGCCGTGGCGCGATGCCCGTGCCGGAGGTCATCGCCCTGTTCGGCCACGACAAGCCGGAGGCACGCGAAGAGGCGGCCCGGCTCGTGGGCACCTGGACGGGTGACGCGCGCGAAGCCGGCGCCGTGGACACGGCCGGACTGACCCGCGCGCTGGTGGCCGCCGAACGGCGCACCGCCACCGCCTGGGTCTCCGCGCAGCCTCCGAAGAAGGAGCCGCTGGCCGCCGCCTGGGAGCGCCTGCTCTGGGCGGGCTCACGGCTGGGCGCGAAGGAGCTGGTCGCGACCTCCGCCGAAATCCTCCGCAAGGGTGAGGCCCAGGCCCCCGCCGCCGTGCGCCAGGAAGCGGCGCGAGTGCTGGGACGGCTGAAGGCCACGAACGAGGCGCAGGCCCTGCGCACCGCGCTCGGTGACCCGGACGCCGCCGTGCGCTCCGCCGCCGCGTCGGTGCTGGCCGCGCTGGTGCCGGAGCAGTCCTCGGCCTGGGCGCTGGAGGTGAAGCCCTTCGACCCGGTGGCCCTGGGCCCCACGGGCGCGAAGGTGGCCCAGTCCGCGCTGACCAGCAGCGAAGGCCGCCGGCTCGCGGTCCCCGCGCTCCTGGCGAAGAAGGACCTGAAGCCGCTCGAGTCCGTGGCCGCCGACGCGAAGCCGGAGGTGCGGCAGGATGGCTGGGCCGCACTGGGACGCCTGGGCGGAGACGAGGCCGCGGCGCTGCTGAAGACGGCGGCGTTCGACAAGTCGCAGTCGGTGGAGCTGCGCAAGGCGGCCTACCGCGCCCACAAACGTGCACGCCGGGCCGCTGAGCGCGCCCGGAAGGAAGGTCAACCGTCGTGAGCACCGCAACCGCACGTCATCCCGTCGCGCTGAGCTACTCCGCGCAGAGCGACGTGGTCGTCACGCCGGACGCCTCGCGCGTGCAGCTGGCCCTGGAGGGCTCGCGAGGCACCGTGGGCGTCAGTGGCCAGGTGAAGGACCCCACCCTCTTCCGAGACGCGCTGGCCGCAGCCTTCGCGGTGCTCTCCAGCGACCTGCGCTACCGGGGCCGCGACCGCACCGCGTACCTCGCGTACCTGATGAAGCAGGGCAAGCGCGCCAGCGCTCAAATCTGGGAAGCGCAGAAGGCCTTCCTCGACAACGCGCTGGAGGGTGAGGAGAAGAAGGACGCCGTCCTGGACCCCGTCCTCACGGTGGATCCGGACCAGGTGTCGTTGGAGGTCTTCTCCCGCGACGAGAGCGCCTACGCGCGCCTCGCCTTCGACAACAGCCTCTTCGACAAGCGCCAGGCCGCGCACGGCTCCACGTTCCTGGACGTGCCGCAGGACCTGCCCGCCCGGCTGGACCGCCTGCGCGCCTACGCCCCGGTGGTGCTGGAGGCCCACGTCGCCCCCACCGCGAAGGCCGCACCCGCCACGGAGCCCCGAGCCCCGCGCACGGTGGAGGTGCCGCACGCGTGGCTGCGAGGCTTCCTCCAGGTGCAGTCCGCCGCGACGCTGCCGGCCACCACCTGCTCCATCGCGCCCATCGACCTGTACAACCTGCTCTTCGCGCTGCGCACCCGCCGCTCGAAGAAGGCACCCCGCGCGCTGCGCTTCGAGCTGGTCCCCGGCGCTCCGCCGCGGCTGGTGCTGGAGCCCTGGGAGCAGGTACTGGAGTGCCACGGCGGCGTGTACACGGGCAGCGCGCCTGCGGTGGTGCGCACCTTCGGCCGTCAGCGCCTCGCCGCGCTCGCGCGCCTGTTGCCCCACGCGAAGAGCGTGCACGTGCAGTTGCTGGGTCCGGGCCTGCCGGTGTTCTGGGTCATCGACCTGGGCGCGGCCACGCTGACGCTGGGGCTCACCGGTTGGACGGAGAGCGGCTGGTCCAGCGCCGCCGCCTTCGACGCGCTGATGCCGCGCGACGTGCCGGAAGGCCTGGCGGAATCGCTGCGCAACCGCCTGCGCAAGGACGGTCCCCTCGCCTTCGAAGTGCTGGCCAAGGACGCGGGAGCGCCGAAGGACCAGGTGCGCGCCGCGCTCCAGCTGGAGTGCCTGCGCGGCCGAGTCCTCTTCGACGTGTCCCGTAGCACCTACCGCCCGCGCGAGCTGATGCCCACCCCGGTGGACGAGGCCGCGCTGCGCTACGGCAACGAGCGTGAAGCGCGCGCCCACCGCCTGCTGGGCGACGGCGGCCCGGGCTCCGGAGAAGTGAAGCTCACGCAGGTGCACGACCTCGTCGGCGAGGGCACGCGCATCCAGGGCGAAGTCGTGGACCGCGAGGCGGTGCGCAGCTTCTTCCCCAGCTTCACCATGGACCTGGAGGGCCGCGTGAAGGACGCGAGCTGCGGCTGCCCGCACTTCCGCCGCTCCGGTCTGCGCGAAGGCCCTTGCGAGCACATGCTCGCGCTGCGCCTGGCGTACGCCCGCCGCCGCGCCGAGGAAGAAGCGCTCCGTCAAACGCCGGAGGGCCGCAAGCTCATCCGCGCGGAGACGCGCGCGTACGTGCGCCGCGACCCGGCCACGGGGCTGGAGCAGGTGTATCGCGTGTCGCTGGACGGCAAGGTGGTGGCCCTCACGTGGGGTCCCCGCCTGGGCGATTCGCGCCACCAGCGCCTCTGGTTCGACACGGACACGGAAGCCCGGACGGCGTACTTCAGCCGTTTGGAGAAACTGACCGCGGACGGCTACATCGACGCGGCCTCGACTCTGGTGTAAACACTCACTCAACGGCCCGGCCGCCGACGGGGCGGCCGGAAGGATGGTGGCGCCGGACTTAAATCGAATAGCGAGTGGTCGAGAGAGGTCTGGACCGCATCAGCCTTAACGCCTCGAGCGTAGGAACGGCGTTGCGCCGTTCTGGTTGAAATGCTGGACACTCTCCGCAAGGTAGCCTGTTCTTGGCTCTCTCCCTCCCGAGCACTACCGTCGGGGTGGGAAGCGGAACCAACGACGCAGCCGCCGTTTTCCCACCCCGACGGTAGTGCTCGGGAGGGGAGAGCCGGTGAGGCTACCGTGCCCCAGGTGAGCTGGTGGTGCCTTCCTGGCCTCCCTCGACCGCTCGCATTCGTCTCCGTCGCCCCTCCCTGAGCCGCCGCGCCCGTCGAAGGTAACTCGATGACCGCCAAGCTGGAGTCGTTCGTCCCCGCCGCCCCGCCGCAGGCCGTTGCTGACACCGCGCCCGCAGCGCCCCCCAACTCTGTCGCGAAGCGCGAGGCCGCGAAGGCCGCGCACGACGCCCTCATCACGCGCTGGAAGGCCATCACCGAGGCCGGCGGCGCGGACGAATGGGTGCAAGCCCAGCTCGTGTCGAAGGGCGCGCTCGCGGACGAGGTGGACTTCTCCTCGCTGAAGGAGAAGGAGAAGACGGCCTGGAAGGAGAAGAAGAAGGCCGAAGCAGTGGAGCGCCGCGCGCTGAAGCGCCAGGCCCACGAGGCGTGGAAGGCCACGCACGTGAACCACCTGGGCGTGGGCATCCACTGGAACGAAGCCGGCCTGCCGGACAAGTTCGACCTGGAGCACCGCGAGGAGCGCGCGCGCCAGAACGGCCTGCCCACGCTGGACTCGGCGGAGGACCTGGCCAAGGCGCTGGGTCTGAGCGTGTCCAAGCTGCGCGGCTTCGCCTTCCACCGTGACGTGGACACGGGCTCCAACTACGTGACGTGGAGCATCCCCAAGCGCACGGGCGGCGAGCGCACCATCACGTCGCCCAAGCGGGAGCTGAAGGAAGCGCAGCGCTGGGTGCTGTCGAACGTCGTGGAGCGGCTGCCGGTGCACGGCGCGGCGCACGGCTTCGTGGCGGGGCGCTCCATCCTCACCAACGCGCTGGCGCACCGGGGCGCGGACGTGCTGGTGAAGGTGGACCTGAAGGACTTCTTCCCCTCGGTGCACTGGCGCCGGGTGAAGGGCCTGCTGCGCAAGGGCGGCCTGAAGGAGAACACGTCCACGCTGCTGGCGCTGATGTCCACGGAAGCGCCGCGTGAGCGCATGTCCTTCCGGGGCAAGACGCTGCACGTGGCGAAGGGGCCGCGAGCCCTCCCGCAGGGCGCGCCCACCTCGCCGGGCATCACCAACGCGCTGTGCCTGCGCCTGGACAAGCGGCTGTCGGCGCTGTCTCGCAAGCTGGGCTTCACGTACACGCGCTACGCGGACGACCTGACCTTCTCCTGGACGAAGGCGAAGGCGCCCAAGGCCCGCCGCGCGCAGGGAGCGCCGGTGGCGGTGCTGCTCGCGCGGGTGAAGGACATCGTGGAGGCGGAAGGCTTCACGGTCCACCCGGACAAGACACGAGTCGCCCGCAAGGGCAGCCGTCAGCGCGTCACGGGGCTCGTGGTGAACGACGCCAAGGACGGCACGCCCGCCGCCCGAGTCCCCCGCGACGTGGTGCGCCGCCTGCGCGCGGCCATCCACAACCGCGTGAAGGGCAAGCCGGGCCGCGAGGGCGAGTCGCTGGATCAGCTCAAGGGCATGGCGGCGTTCATCTACATGACGGACCCGGAGAAGGGCCGCATGTACCTGGATCAGCTCGCGAAGCTCGAAGCCGCCCAGCCCGCCCAGGCGTAGCGCGGAACTAGGGCGTGTCCGCAAATTAGAGCCAGAGGCGGATGGAGGCGATATGGACCATCGCCAGGTAGTTGGCGGCGCGCTTCTCATAGCGCGTCGCCACCCGCCGGTTCTGCTTCAAGCGATTGAAGAGACACTCCACCCGGCAGC
>NZ_RAWF01000224.1:0-16584 GCF_003612075.1 Corallococcus sp. CA041A | reverse complement strand
GGCGGTGGCGGTGGGGCTGTTCGTGTCGGTGCTGCTGCACGAGATGGCGCACACGTTCTATGCGCTGCGGCATGGCGGCGAGGTGCACGGCATCACGCTGATGATTGTCGGCGGTGTGTCAGAGCTGGCGGAGGTGCCCAAGCGTCCCCGGGACGAGGCGTTGATGGCGCTGGTGGGCCCGCTGACGAGCCTGGGGCTGGCGGCGTTCCTGGGCGCGCTGACGTGGGTGGTGCACGGCCTGGGGATGTTCCAGGTGCAGTTCGCGCTCTTCACGCTGGCGATGCTCAACGCGGTGCTGGGGGGCTTCAACCTGTTGCCGGCGTTCCCCATGGACGGAGGCCGCATCGTGCGCGCGGCGCTGACGCCCCGGCTGGGATTGCTGCGGGCGACGAAGGTGGCGGCGGGGCTGGGGCGGCTGTTCGCGGTGTTGTTCGGCGTGTGGGGGCTGGTGACGCTGAACCCGTTCACGCTGGTGGTGGCGTTCTTCGTGCTGATGGGGGCGGAAGGGGAGTCGCGGCAGGTGCGGATGAAGGCAGTGCTGGAGAAGGTGCAGGTGGAGGCGCTGATGACGCCGCGGATGGTGGGCGTGGACCTGGACCTGTCGATGCAGGACGCGCACTGGGCGCTGCGTCACGAGCACGTGAGCATGTTGCCGGTGACGAGCACGGGGCGGCCGGTGGGGCGGGTGACGTGGGCGGCGGTGCAGGCGGTGCCGGAGGCGCAGCGCGGAAGCTACGTGGTGCGCGACGCGATGGAGGACGGAGTGGTGGCGGACCTGCGCGAGGACGGGTGGGCGGCGCTGCGCAGGATGGCGGAGGCGCGCGTGCCCATGGCCGCGGTGGTGGACGAGGACGGGCTGCTCGCGGGGACGTTGGACTGGAATGACATCCAGCGGGGGCTGGCGCGGGCAGAGGAGGCAGAGCGGAACCGATCGCGGACGGGGTGGCCTCGCGAGCGGACGGCGTAGGTTGGATGGATGGCACCCACCCTGATAAGTGGGGGCAGCCATGTCCTCTTCGCTGTCACTCAAATGCGGCCTGCTGCTCGGCTTGTTGGCGTTTCCGGCGTTGGCCCGAGAGCTTGAAGAAAAGCTCAGGATCCGGACGCTCCAGGTTCCAGCCCATCCCGGACAGGAAGCGCCGTCCATCTACGTCTCCGCGCAGGTGGCGAGCGTGCTGCGCTTCGAGCAGGACATCGTGCCCACGAAGACACGGCTCCTGGCCTGGGAGGGGCGCTTCGAACCGCTGCTCGTTGGAAGCAAGAAGGTGGTGATCGAGCCGCTGCGCGACCTGGACGAGGGGGAGGCGCTGCCGCTTCACGTGACACTCGCGGATGGGACAGCGTTCACCTTCCTCGTGAGGCCGAAGCTCCGCGAGTCCTGGGGGTGGATCGACTACCAGGTCAATGTGTTCAAGGACCCTGGCAGCTACAACGCGGTGCTTTCAGGGCTGTATGACGCGCTCAACCGAGAGCGTGCGCTGCGTGAGGAGAACGAGCGGTTCAAGAAGGAGGAGAACTCCATCGACCATGCCTACGCGACGCTTCTCTCCAACGGAGAGGTGGGGAAGACGCCGTTCCGGCGCAAGCGGGTCTTCCGCCTGCGGCACGAGGACATGGACATGGTGGTCGAACTCTTCAAGGGACCCGGCAAGGCAGCCGCCGTGGTGACCTTGCGGAACACCGTGCTCGAGGAGGCGTGGACGCTCGAGGGGGCTTCCGTGACTCGTGACCTCTCCCTCCGCACGGCTCGCCCGTTCGCGTTGCGCATGGAACGGTCGGTCATCGTCCCTGGCCAGTCGGGAAGGATCGCGGTCGTCGTGGACAAGAGTTCCTTCGAACTGGAGGGTGGTCAGTTGGCGGATCTGGCCCTCCAGATCTTCCGTGGGGATGGGCTCCTCCAGGTCGCCGTGGCGATGGAACATGCACTCGTTCGGCAGTAGAAAAGTCGCCCCCATGTCCATGACCAAGGCCCTGCTGCTCGGCACTTTCGTACTGATTGCTGCGTCTTCTGGATGTACCAGCAGCGGGGTGTCGCTGCGCCCCGATGGAACTCCTGGGCCGCAGGAGTGCTCAGAGGAAGCCAAGCGGACGATGCGTGCCTTGAAGTTGCGTGTGGGGGACGCGCAATTGGTCGAACTGGACGCGAACCAGATTGGTTCACGGCGTCCCACGATCTACGACGGACCGATTGAAAGCATCCTTGAGGATGACTTTGGCACGTTGGAGGCGACGACCCGTTTGTATGGGCAGGTCTGGACGAGCGGACCGCAGGTCGTCATCCGGTATTACGAGGCCCATCCACCGGACAGCGAGAAGTTCCCCATCTGTGCCGTGGCTCGGCTCAGCCAGGACCAGATGCGGAAGAGTCCGGACTCGAAGCCTGGGATGGCGATTCTCGAAGGCTCTACCGCGGCGGCCTACGTCGTCGATGCGTACCGGTAGCGGACGGCATCGCGCTCCGGGTGAATAGGTTCACTCCGGCCACGTCGGGATGGGTGTCTCCCACAAGGAAGCCCCATGAAGAGCCTGCTGGTTGGAATGATGTTGGCGTCGACGCTGGGTGCCGGTCCCTCGAAGACGGTGGACCTGGTGGGCACGGTGCACAGCGAGGACATCGGCAACCAGAGCTCCAGCCGGGCCACGTGGCTGCCCACGCAGCCCAAGCGCATCGAGCAGTTCGAGTTCCACCTGAAGCGCCCCATGAAGGCCGTGCAGCTGGAGTACCAGTGCCACCTCCAGGACATCGGTGATTCGGGGTGGCTGCCCGAGGGCACGCCGTGCGGAACGCAGGGCGAGTCACGGCGCCTGGAGGCCTTCGGCATCCGGCTGCGCGGTGAAGGGGCGCACCTGTACACCGTGCGCTACTGGTGCAAGGTGGAGGGTATGGAGCGCCCCCTGGGGCCGCTCACGGACGGCGCGATGTGCGGCACCACGGGCGAGGGCCGCAAGCTGTTGGGCATGCAGGTGGAGTTGGTGCGCAAGTAGCCGCGCTCAGGTGGGCACGCGTCCGCCGATTGCTGGGAAGCGCTCGTAGGCTCGCAGGAGCGTTTCAAGATGGGTGGGGATGTCGAGATCGAGCGGTTCCTCGGTGAGGCGGACAATCCATCCACCCGTTGTGGTGCGCCGGGCTCGCGACAGCAGCTCCGTGTCGCGCACCGGGTCCGGGAACCCGATGCGGCGCGCCGTCGCGGCCGACCAGTAGTTGAGCCAGCCCAGGCGATGGGGACATTCCGGTGAGGGGATTTCCCGTGCGAGCTTGAGTGCCGGCAGTCCGCGAGGCGGAGGCTTTGGATTCGCTGCCCAATTCTTGGTCTGACGCGCGATCTCCACGCCTGCGGGAAAAGGTGTCGCGTGACCCCAGAACGCGCGCGCGCCCTCCGCGATACCTTCCAGCAGATTCCCTGCCGCCGCGAGGTTGCCCGCATTCATCGGCATCTCCGCGTGGACGTCGAACAACGGTTGGCCTCCTGGCCCGGAGTCCGCTGAGATCTCCAGTCCGTAGACCGTGACGAGTTCACTCTCGTTGGGGCCATTGCAGACCAGAGGGAACCCGGGGCCATCCGGCCTGCCGCCGAGGACCCATGCGTCCCGTTGGGGCAGGGGATAGGGATTTCCTTCGACGGAAATCGCCCAGTCCAGGCGCAGGCCGGGGATGGCTCGCTCCATGCCGTGGACGACGGCCAGAGGGCGGCTGTCATTGCCTACGAGCGCGGGCGCGTAGGTCATCATGACCAGGTTATTCCTCTGCTTCGTCATCCTTGCACCACTCCATGAGGATGATGGTTCCCTCGAGATCGGGATCCGCGATCTCCAACGCCTCTTGATGCGCGGCACTGCGAACGCCGACCCGAAAGTCGAATCCACACGCACGAGCGAGGTCGCGTTCGTGCCGCATCTCCATCAACTGCTTCTCTGGCACCGTCCTTCGCAGGAAGGCTGAGTACGTGTCGAAATTGTCGGTCTTCACCTCCCAGAGCGTGCGGAACGCGGACTGGAGCCCGTCGTAGGCCTTGCCGTTGACCAGGGCATTGGCGCCGCGGAAGGTGTTGCCCGGGATTCCGTCCGCACATCTGTTGTGAAGGGGATGGCCGCCTTTGGGTGGTACCCGTTTGGGAATGCACTCCGGGCGGCGCTCTCGTGGCTCCGCGGAACTGGGGGGCCCGGGTGGAGGAAACCAGTCCTGCCCGGAGGAACGCCCTGTGGGGTCAGGGCCATGCTCCACCACGGACTGTTGCGTGAGTGGCTGGGTCCGGGGCGCATCTTCATCCGGATAGGCATGCCGCAGTTCGTATGCCTCCAGCTCTTCCGCGATGGCGACCGCCACCACCACGACACCGATGACGATCACCGCACCCACGACGATCTCCGGTTGGGTCAGAAGGCAGACGCCCACCATGGTTTGCAGGGCGGCCGCGTCCGCTGATGCCACGGGGCAGCGATGCTCGGAGTCCTCGAAACGGATCCTCCTGGAGTCGAGCGCCTGAAAGCACCGCTCCACCACCACGTCCCACGGCTGAGAGGCTTCCCGGACGACGCACTTCCCCTCGTCCCTCCAGGGCAACGTTGCTGCTCGCTGGAGATTGGTGAAGCGTGACTCACGAACCGCTGGCGCCTTCATCTGCGGCGTCGATGTGGCACATGCAGAAAGGAACAGCAGGAGCGCGGTGGCGGCGAGGAATCGCATGTTCGTGCTTCAGTTCTTCTCCGGCAAAGACCAGTTCATCTGGAAGCGGTGCGCGCCGTTGGGCGCACTGTCCAGCCAGCCGGTGATGCTGTCGCTCTTCGCGAGCAGGGGGCCCAGCTCCGTGCTCGCTCCGAAGAACGCGGCCAGGCGCTCGTCGCCCATCACGTCCATCAGCGACACCTGCGACAGGCCCCGCGCCAGCTTCTTCGGATCCAGCGTGAACTCCACCGCGCGCTTCAGCGGGCCGCCCTTCTCCGGCAGCGACGCGAGCATCGTCTGCGTCACCGTGGAGTCATTGCCGAACACCAGCTGCTTGCCCTTGAGCCGCACGTAGACGCTGCCGCCCTTGGCCTCCATCGCGTAGCCGTCCTCCAGCGTCCTGGCGCCCGGGAACTTCGCCAGCGGGGCCAGCGCCGCCTTCACCGCCGCCGCGTCCGTCACCTCCGCCGCCAACGCCTGCTTCGCCGCGAAGAAGCGCACCTCCGGCTTGCGCAGTGAACCGCGCACCACCACCGAGTCCACGCCGAACAACACCTGCCCCGTCATCTGCTTCGCCAGCGCGTCCGTCACCGCCTTCACGTCCGCCGCCGGACACGCGGGACACACCGACTGCACCGCGGCCCCCACTGAATCGACCGCCTGCGCCACGCCTGTCGGCGCCACCTGTGCCCTGGCGAAGAGCAGGCCCGCGGGGGACATGGCGCCGTAGGGGCTCGTGCCCTTGGCCTGGAAGGGCGGCAGCGGCAGCTTCGTCGTCGTGCCCTCCACCTTCAGCCCCGTCGCCGTGCCGTCCAACGCCAACACGCCGTCCTTCGTGGACAGGTACAGCACCCCCGGCACCGTGGCCATGCGCGCGTCCGCGGCCGCCGCCTTGAGCGCCACCAGCTTCGCGGCCTCCTTGCGGAGCGCGTCGTCCGAATCCGTGCTCAGGAAGGCGCAGGCCTCCTGGCCCTTGATGACGTAGCCGCCGAAGCCACCCGAGGCGCTCGGCGCGCGGAGCGTCGTCACGCCCTTCACCGTGCCCGCCTTCACGTCGCCGTTGCGCGCGAGCACGTTCGCCGTTGCTTCCTGGAACACCTTCGTGTCCTTCACCCGCGTGCACGCGATGCGGCCGTCCTGCCGCATGGACACCGTCAGCGGCCCCGTCACGTCGATGCCCTGCGCCTCCATCACCTCCGGCTTCCCGAGGTCGAGCTGCAGGATGGGGTGCAGCTCTCCGCGCCACGCCTCCGGGTTCAGCAGCTGCGAGTACGCCCCGGCCCGCGTCAGGAACGCGTTCAACCCCTGGAGCTGATCCAGCTGCGGGGCGTGGAGGACCGTGACCGTGGAGGCGGCGACGCGAGGCGCGGGTGCGGCCGCCAGCGTGGCGGCAAGTGCGAGGGCGAGCATGCCCCCACCTGAAAGCGACCCACGGCCCCTGTCAAGGCACTCCCACCCGGGACGCCCATCACCAACGTCCGCACGGCGCCCCGCTGGCCCTACGCCGGCAGCCGCCCCGTGTTGGCCCAGTCAATCATCCGCTCCGCCAGCTCCTCCGCGCTGCGGCGCAGGTAGGCCAGCTGCAACACCTCGTCGTCCGTGCACGCCAGCGCCATGCGCACCCGCACGCCGTCCACGAAGCGCAGCACCTGCGCGATGCTCAGCGACGCCCGGTCCTCCAGCGCCCCCGCGAACCCCGCCACCTCCGCCTCCGCCGCGCAGCCCTCCGCCAGCAGCGCCGCCACCCACACGGACCGCGCTACCCGGTGCTCGCGCGCCCGCGTGTCCTGGAGCTGAAGACGCCACGGCTGCGCCTCCCAGTGCGCCGCGCTCTCGACGTTCTCCACCAGCTCCCGCCCGCCCTGCGTCCGCGATTCCATCGCTCGCATCATCCGTGCCCCCTCTTCCATCAAGACCTGGGTCCATCCACGGGCGTGACCGGCAGCCTTCCTCCCGTCCACGAGCAGGGCTCGCGAATGAGCGGCTTTCCGGAAAAGACGCACTCCACCTGTTTTCTTGCCCGCCCGGAGGGATGCTTGGACTGTCATTCGCGGACGCTCCCGTGCAGGTGGGAAAGCCTCTCGCCGGCGCCGTCTCCAACCCGCCGGCGAGAGGTCACCGGGGCGGCCGGTGCCTTCCTGCTTTGAGGGATTGTCACGAAGCGGTGCGAGTGGATTCTCGGACCCCGGTGCGAGGCGGGATGTTCACGTGGGGACAGTGAGTGGCCCTCGGGACGTATTGGGTTGGAGCCCGTCTCTCACGCATCGTTCGCAGTCCGGTTCCGGGGGACGGTGTGGTCGACCGCGTCTTTGTCGGGACCGTCACGGCCTTCCGGGGGGAAGCCACCATGTCGAACCTGCTCGACCTGCCGCGTCAGGCATTGATGGACCTGCGCTCGCGTCTCAGCCACCTGCCGATCGTGTCCCATCTCCACCGCCGGCACGCGCCCAACAGCCTGTCCCTGTCCAGTCCGGCGCCGCAGGACTCCGTGCTGGCGGATCCTCAACGCGTGGAGATGTGGCGCCGCGCGGTGGAGCGCTACGTGCGCCCCAACCAGGTGGTGGTGGACGTGAAGGCCGGCACCGGCCTGCGCACCTTCCTCGCCGCTCACCAGAACCCGCGCAAGCTGTACGCGGTGGATGACTCGCGTCTGTTGGACACCACGCAATGGGTGGCCCGCCGCAACGGCCTGGACCGCATCGCCTTCGTGCGCGAGCCCACCTGGCACTTCCAGCCGCAGGAGAAGGCGGACGTGCTGCTGCATGAGCTGTTGGGAGATGCGCTGCTCGACGCGGGGCTCGTGCCCCGGATGCTGGACTTGCGCTCGCGCCTGCTCAAGCCCGGCGGCCGCATCCTCCCCAACCGCTTCGAGGTCTACGTGGAGCCCGTGCAGCTCCGCGAGGAGGCATGTGTCCCGTTCATCTGGACGCAGCACCTGCCCCACGTGGACTTCCGCTGCCTCCAGTCGCTGCGCGAGGCGATGAGCCCGTCGTACTTCACGCGGCTGGTGCGCTCCTACGAGGTGGACCACCTGCTGTGTGAGCCGGAGCCCGCGTTCGGGTTCGACCTGGAGACGATGCGCGCGGAGGGGCTGCCCTCGCGCGTGCGCATCCAGCGGCCGGTGGAGGAGGACGGGCGGGTGGACGGCTTCTGCCTCTTCTACAAGGTCGCCTTCGACGCGGAGCTGGCCTTCGACGTGTCGCCCATGCGCGAGCGCAACACCACGGCGATGACGCTCCTGCGCGTGGAGCCTCGCGAGTTCAACCGCTACGACACGCTGGACTTCGAGCTGGAGTTGCCCAATCCGTCCGACCCGCGCACCTGGCGGTGGCAGTTCACCTGACGGCAGTGCCAGAGCCCGGAGTGATGCCCGGTGGACAGCCTGCCTGTCTCCGGGTGTCGCCGGAGGTGGGCGCACTGCCTAGCTTGCATGGCGCATGCGACCGTTCCGACTCCTCGTCCTGCTTCTCGTCTCCGCCGCCGCGCTGCCCGCGGCGGCCCAGGCCCCTCGGACCGTCGCGGGCGTGTGTGGCCGCACCAACTGGGTCTGTGTCGCGGAGTGCATCGACGCGGAGTGCGTCGACAAGTGCCTGCGCGAGGGCTGCGAGGACGCGCTCAAGCGCCTGAAGACCTGCACCAGCAAGGCGGCCTGCGCGCCGGATGACACGGCGTGCGCGGCGAAGTCGTGCGGCCTCACCTGCGAGAAGTCCTTCGAGCCCGCGCCCAGGAGCCCGGAGAAGCTGGCGACGAACCCGTGCGAAGGCGACAAGGCGCCCAAGGGCACGGCCGTCCCCGAAGCGCTGGTGGGCACGTGGGTGCTGTCCGCGGCGAGCATCCCGGACACGGACCAGGGAAAGGAGGAGCGCATCGACGTGCAGCCCCGGTCCGACTACGCGCGGGCGTTGCAGATCACGCCGAGCGGATGCTTCGTGATGCGGACGAAGCTGGATGACGCGACGCTCGGGCGCGGCAGCACGCTGGATGTTCGCGCGTGGGGCCGGCTGGAGGTGAAGGACAAGAAGCACCTGTCGCTGCGCACGCAGGACGGTCAGGCGGTGGGCCCGGTGTGCGGCAAGGAGCGCGTGGTGCCCTTGTCCAAGGGGAAGTTCAAGGGCGGGGACTTCACGTACGCCATTGAAGAGAAGGACTCGCTCGTGCTCACGGTGCCGGGCGCCACCCGGCAGACGTTCCAGTTCGAACGGGAGAAGCAGGAAGCGCCGGAGCCGCACCCCAAGCCTTGAGGAGGACCTTGCCCCCACCGGGGTGCACGGGTGAGAAGGACGCCATGGCAGGCCGCGAGCGGATGGCGAGCATGGACGCGGCGTGGCTCCAGATGGAGGAGCCCGCGAACCTGATGATGATCACCGCGGTGCTGTGGTTCGACGGCGCCGTGGACCTGGAGCGCCTGCGCGCGGTGGTGCGCGAGCGGCTGGTGGAGCGCTACCCGCGCTTCCGTCAGCGGGTTGTGCCCGGGCCGCTGGGCGCGCCGCACTGGGAGGACGCGCCGGACTTCGAGCTGGAGGAGCACCTGTCCACGCTGCGCGTGCCGGAGTCGGCGGGACGCGCGGGGCTGGAGGCGCTCGTCGGGGACTGGCTGGGTGTGCCTCTGGAGCGCTCCCGTCCGCTGTGGCACTTCCACCTGGTGCGCGGTGCGCCGGGCGGGGATGTGCTGCTCGCGCGGCTGCACCACTGCATCGCGGATGGCATCGCGCTCGCGCGGGTGTTGCTGTCCCTCACGGATCCGGTGGACGCGGTCGCCGTGCCGGAAACCTGGGATGAAAGCCAGGAAGCGGTCACGCCTTCCGAACCGGAGCGGCGGCCAGGCGCTCCTGGCTGGCTGCGTTTCGCCCGGGGCGCCCGCTCCGCGCTGCGCAAGGGCGCGGAAATGGTGCGTGAGCCCATCCTCGCGGGCGACCTTGTTCGCGAAGGCGCGAAGGGCGCGGCGGCATTGGGGAAGCTGCTGGTGCTGCCTCCGGATCCACGCTCTCCCTTGCGCGGACCGCTGGGTCCCCGGAAGGTCGCCGCGTGGTCGGAGCCCATTGAGTTGGAGCGGGTGAAGGCCGTGGGCCGGACCCTGGGCGGCACGGTGAACGACGTGCTGCTCACGGCGGTGACGGGCGCGCTGCGGCGCTATCTGGCCACGCGGGACGCTCCACTGGAGGACGTGCACGCGCTGGTGCCGGTGAACCTGCGGCCCATGGATGTGCCGGTGCCTCGCGAGCTGGGCAACCGCTTCGGCGTGGTGTTCCTGCGGCTCCCCGTGCACCTGGCGGAACCGCGCCGCCGCTTGCGCGAAGTGGCGAAGCGGATGGAGCACCTCAAGCGCTCACCGGAGGCCGTGGTGACGTCCGGCGTGTTGGAGCTTCTGGGCCGCACGCCCGCGGCGCTGGAGCGCGCCGTCGTGGACGTGATGGGCACCAAGGCGTCGCTCGTCGCCACCAACGTGCCCGGGCCGCGCCAGCCGGTGTCGCTCGCGGGCAGCCGACTCAAGGGACTCACGTTCTGGGTCCCCCAGGCCGGCCACGTGGGCCTGGGGGTCAGCCTCTTCAGCTACTCGGGACAGGTGACCGTGGGCGTGGCCTCGGATGCGTCACGCGTGCCCGACCCGGGGGCCCTCGTCGCCGCGTTCCAGGAGGAACTGGACGCGCTGGCGACGCTGGCCCCCTGAGCGCTACTTCGCGAAGAGCTTGTGCGGGTCGTACTTGCCGCGCACTTCCTTGAGCTTCGCGCGGATGGCGTCCGGCCAGGCGCTGTCGAAGTGCTGCGCGTCACGGACCTTGCCCATGAAGTTGATGGTCATCTCCGGCGACAGCCACGGCTTCAGCTCCGCGCGCAGGCCCTCGGTGGCGCCGGGCAGCACCGTCTCGAACAGCGGCGGGTGCATGCCCACCAGACCGACGACGAAGTTGCCACCGCGGCCGCCCACCGCCGAGCCGCCCGCCACGTCCTTCTGGCTGGCGCCGCCCAGGTGCCGCAGCTCCAGCAGGAAGTACGGCGTCTGCACGCCAGCGCCCACGTGGCGCAGCAGCGTGGTCGCCAGGTCCTGGTCCACGTGGGTCAGCATCATTCCGTGGGTCCAGACGGGGCTGGGCTTGTCCGGATCATTGTGGATGCGCGCGATCTGCGTCACGGGCAGCTCGCCCAGCATGTCCAGGTAGAGGGGCGCCAGCGCGCGCAGGGGCGCCGCCAGCTTCGCGCCCTCTTCCGTGGAGCCCGGGAAGGCGAAGCGCAGGTTGAGCACCGTGCGCCCCTGCAGCGGGGGCGGGATGAAGTCGAACGGCGGGAAGCGCATCACGGCGATGCTCGTGGACACGCGCGCGTCCGCCTCCGCCGTCCACTTCACCCAGCCGCGCAGCACGGCCTCGATGTGCTCCTCCGCGAAGAAGAGGCTGCCCGCGTAGAGCGAGCGCATCTCCACCAGCTGGAGCTTCACCTCCGTCACGATGCCGAAGCCGCCCTTGCCGCCGCGCAGGGCCCAGAACAGGTCCGGGTGATGCTCGGCGCTCGCCTCCACCGTCTCGCCGTCAGAGGTGACGAGCGTGTAGCCCACCACGTAGTCGGAGCTGACGCCGTGGCTGCGCACCAGCGGCCCCAGGCCGCCGCCCAGCAGGTAGCCCACCACGCCCACGTTCGTGGACGAGCCGGCGATGGGCGTCAGGCCGTGCTTCGCCGCCTCCTCGATGACCGGCTCCCAGCGCGCGCCCGCGCCAATGGTGGCGATGCGCGTCGCGGGGTCGATGCTCACGTGGTTCAGCGCCTTCGTGGAGAGGAGCACGCCAGAGGTGACGGGCGCGTACGTGCCGTGCCCCGTGGCCTGCACTGAGACGGGCAGCTGGTTCTCCCGGGCGAAGCGGATGGCCTCCGCCACGTCCTTCGTGGACTTCACCGCCACCACGTACTGCGGCGAGTGCGTGACGAGGACGTTGAAGCCGGCGCCCTCCGGGGCATAGCCCGCGTCGTTGGGGGTGTAGACGGGACCGCTCACGCGGGCGGCGAGGGACTGGGTCATGGGGCGTTGCTCCTTCGTGTCAGCCAGCCCTTGCGGGCCGGGAGGGGGACTCGGGTGCGCTGCGGTGCCGCGTCCAGGGAGTTCGAGCGCGAAGCAGCATAAACCTGGAAGTCAGGTCCGTACACGGAAGCATTCGGTGACAACACGAACCGGGTTACGGCAGGTCGGCCTCCCGGCACCCCTACAGCAGGCCGTGCTCCTCCAGCTTGTTGTAGAGCGTGCGCCGGCTCACCCCGAGCAGCCGGGCAGCCAGCGTGCGGTTGTCACCCGAGCGCTTCAGCGCATCCACCAGCGCTTCCTTCTCCACGTCCTTGCGACGTGACTCCAGCGTGACGGAGTCGGACGGCGAAGGAGGCAGCGCCGCGGCGACAGGCGGTGGCGCGAGTCCCGGCTGGCGGGAGAGTTCACGCGCCACGTCCTCGCCGGTCAGCATGGGCCCGTCGGAGAGCACCACCAGCCGCTCCAGGAAGTTCTGCAACTGGCGCACGTTGCCGGGCCACGGCTGGGCCTGGAGCGCGCGCAGGCCGTCCTCGCTCAGGGTGAACGGAGGCCGCCCGTTGCTCTTGGCGTGCACGTCCAGGAAGTGGCGGGCGAGGGCCGCGATGTCCTCCGGCCGCTCGCGCAGCGTGGGCAACCAGAGGGGCACCACGTTGAGCCGGTAGAAGAGGTCCTCGCGGAAGGTGCCCCGGCGCACGCCGTCCTCCAGCGACTGGTGCGTGGCCGCGACGAAGCGCACGTCGATCTTCACTGTCTGCGTTCCGCCCAGCCGTTCGAACTCGCGCTCCTGGAGCACGCGCAGGAGCTTCACCTGCACGGCGGGGGACACGTCGCCAATCTCGTCGAGGAACAGCGTGCCGCCGTGCGCCAGCTCCACGCGTCCGGGCTTGCGCGTCGCCGCGCCAGTGAAGGCGCCCTTCTCGTAGCCGAACAGCTCGCTCTCCAAGAGCGTGTCCGGGAGCGCCGCGCAGTGCAGCTTCACGAACGGGCCCGCGCGCCGGGGACTGTTTTCGTGCAGGGCTCGCGCGGCCAGCTCCTTGCCCGTGCCGGACTCGCCCCGGAGCAGCACCGTGGCGGTGCCCTGGGCGGCCTTCACCAGCAGGGCCTTCACGTCCTTCATCGCGCGGCTCGCGCCCATGAGCAGGCTGTCGAGTCCGTCCGGCGCCTTGCCGGTGCCTCGCGTGGGCTCCGGGTCCTGGCTCGCGTGGAGCAGGGCCTTCTTCAGCGTGAAGAGGAGTTCCTCGCGGTCGAAGGGCTTGAGCACGAAGTCCGCCGCGCCCGCCTTCATCGCCTCCACCGCGAGCGGCACCGTGCCGTGCGCGGTCATCAGCAGCACGGGCACGTCCGGCCAGCCGCGTCCCACCTCCGCGAGCAGCTCCATGCCGCTCATGCCCGGCATGCGCACGTCGCTCAGCACCACGTCGATGGGGCGGCGCGCGAGCAGGGCCAGGGCGTCCTTCGCGTTCGAGGCTGGATGCGGAGTGAGGCCCGCCTGGGTGAGCAGCGCGCCCAGTACCTTGAGCAGCGCGGGATCATCGTCGACCACCAGGACGTGGCCCTTCAGTGCTTCGCTCACGCGGCTTCTCCCTCGGATGCCGGGGCCTGGGAAACGGGGGCCGCCGGCAGGCGCAGGCGGAGGATGGTGCCATGCCCCTCGCCGCTCGTCAGGGACGCAGTGCCTCCGTGCGCCTCCGCCACGCGCCGCACGAAGGCCAGCCCCAGTCCGCTGCCCGTCGCCTTGGTGGTGAAGAAGTCGTCGAAGGCCCGCTCTCGCGTGCGCGCGTCCATGCCGCTGCCGGTGTCCTGCACCTCCACCACCACCGCGCCGCCGTCCCGCTGCGTGCGCACGGTGAGGGTGCCGCCCTCGGGCATGGCCTCGTAGGCGTTGCGCACCAGGTTCTCCAGCGCGTTGGCGAGCAGGTCCTCGTCTCCCGCGCACTCGGGCAGGCCGGGCGCGAGCTCCTTCTTCAGCTCCACCGCTCCTGGCGTCGCGAAGGCCTGGAGTGACAGCACGCCCTCCACCAGCCGGTTCAAGTCCAGCGGCCGGCGCAGCGGTTCGACTCGCGCGAGGCGCTGGTAGGTGCCCGCCACGCGGTCCAGGCGCTCCACCTGTTCCAGCAGCAGGTCCAGGAAGTCACCGTGCGCGTCCCAGGAGTGGCCGCGCGCGTGCTCCTCTTTCAGGTACTGCGCGGCGCCCTTGAGCGCGGCGATGGGGTTCTTCAGGTCGTGCGCCATCTGCGCGGAGAAGCGTCCCAGCGTGGCCAGTTGCTCCAGTCGCTCGCGCTGGGTGACGAAGGCGGTGACGCCCCGCCGCGCCGCCGCGAGCAGCGCGAGGGTGATGGCGGTGGTGCCCACGACCAGCGCTCCCGACTCGGCGGCGAAGGCGCGGAAGAGCACCAGGTAGGCGAGCACGCCCACCAGCGCGAGCACGACCGCGTGCATCGCCGCGTTCGTGGCGCGCGCGTCCTTGCCGAAGAGCTGGAAGCGCAGGGACGCGGTGGCCATCACCGGCAGGCCCAGCAGCGTGCCCACGTTGCCCAGCTTCGGCACGGGCAGGGCCATGTCCGCCGCCAGGTCCGTGAGCAGCAGCGCGACGAGCAGCGTGAGCCCCAGCAGCATCAACCCCGCTCGCGCCCGTTCGTCCTGCGAGTTCTCCGAGCTTGTGTGGCGCAGGTGGCGCGTGAGCAGCACGAAGCCCGTGGTGAGGATGGGGATGACGCCCAAGGCGACCGCGAGCCCGAAGCGGAAGGTGTAGATGCGCTCCTGCAGCGCGGGCACGCCCATGGCGATGATCATCGTCAGCGCGAGCGCGCCCATCACCGCGTAGGTGCCGTACAGGACCCGGGCGGAGCGGCGGCGGCGGCCCACGAACGCGAGGATGAAGTGCAACGCGCACGGCAGCGTCATCAGCGCCGCGGCGAAGCCCATCAGCCGCCAGCCGGTGTCCCCCGAACGCGCCAGCCCGAAGGCGGAGAAGTTCCAGGTCGACAGCGCGATGGACAAGAGAGACAGCGGCAGCGCGAGGGGGCTTCGTCCCACGCGGGCGAGCGCGATGCCGGCGAGCGCGAGCTGCCCCGCGCACGCCAGCAGGCTGACCCACATGGCGCCCGTCATCGCGCGCCTCCGTGGCTCAGAGCATGCCCAACCGGCGGGCGTTGGCGGGGTCGACCGCCGCCGACTCCCAGCGCCGCACCGCGGACTCGCGCTCCGCGTCGGGAGTGTCCGCGTAGTAGCCCAGCGTGTCGTGCAGGGCGCGGCTCAGTTCCTCGATGGCGGCGAGCCGCACGTCCAGCTCGCGGTGACGGAGAGCGGCCACCAGCCAGTCCGCGCGGCGGCGGCTGCGGTTCTCCGCCCACCACGCCGACCACTGGCGCGGCTGGAGACCCAGCGTGGCGCGGGTGACTTCGCGCAGGGCCTCCGCGGCGGCCTGCGCGCACATCGCGTCGTCGCTGCCGGTGAGGTTGATGAGGCCCTCGATGGCGTCGCGGTCGTGCAGCGTGCCCAGGGCACGGGCCGCCAGCGAGCGGCGCAGGGCGTCCCGGCTGGCCAGCTCCTGGCGCAGGTCGCGCAGGGACGCGTCCAGGCGCGGCAGGTGCTTGAGCGCGGCGGCGGCGACTCGCGCGGCGCTGGAGATGTCCGGCTCCATGTCGAACAGGCCGCGCAGCACGCCGTCCACCAGCTCCGCGTAGGGCAGGTTGCCCGCGGTGAGCAGCGCCAGGTAGCGCGTGTCCGCGTCGTTCGAGTCCAACAGCGGCGCCAGCGCGAGGGCCGCGGGACGGCCCAGGCGCGACAGGGCCGCGGGGATGGGGCCCAGCTCGTCCGCTTCCGGCAGCTCCACCACGGGCAGGCGGCTCCAGGCGGTGGGGCCGGGGAAGTGCTGCGCGAGCACCCGGGCGCTGGCTTCAGGTGAACGCGCCAGCTCCGCGATGGCGCTGGAGCGCTGGGACGCGTCCGGGCCGGTGAGCCGGCGCAGGAGCGGCGTGAAGTCCGGGGGCGGGCGCTCTTCCGGCGACAGCACGCGCGGAGGCAGGGCGGCGGCGCGGCCCAGGTTGGCCACGCCTCCACGGCCGAAGACGGGGTTCCACCCGAGCCCCGCGACCACGGCGGGTGCGGGAGCGGGCTGCACCGGGGCCGGGAAGCCGGGCACGTCCACGTCGATGGAGATGTCTTCTTCCGGCGCGCGCAGCTCGGACACGCGCTGCTTGCGGAAGAGGATGAGCTCCTGGAAGGCGGCCGGCAGGTCCTGGCAGAACAGGATGTAGTCGCTCAGCCGGCGCTGGCTCATCGGCTTCTGGCCGCAGTCGCCGTAGAGGATGGCCACGAGGCGGCCCTTCACCTCCACCGGGTACAGGAAGACGGTGCGCGGGGCCTGGCGGCCGAAGAGCTCCAGGTAGTGCCGCGTGAGCGCGTCCGGAGGCAGCGGGCCCGCGTAGCTGCCGCGCGTGACGGCGACGGTGCGGAAGACGCTGCTCGCGTCCAGGGGGATGGAGACCAGGGAGAGGGCGTTCGCGTCCAGGCCCTCACCGCGCGCGTCCCAGCCACCCGCGGCGCCGCGCACGACGGCGAAGGCGGCCACGTAGTCGAACGTGCGGCGGCCGAAGCGCAGCGCCACGTCCAGCAGGCGGTCCAGGTCTCGCGTCGACTCGCGCAGCGCGGAGCGGGCCTGGGGCAGCGTCCATTCCGGTACGGCGGCATCCGGCGCGCTGGAGGCACCCGGAACGGGGGCGGGCTCCGTCGCGCGAGGACGGGTCGCGCCCTGCGTGGACGCGGGGTTGCTGAAGATGATGAACGACGGCTCGCCCCGGGGCGGCGCCGGGGGAACTGGCGGCTGGGTCGGCGTGGCGGTCTGGGCCGCGCGGGCCTGCTGCTCGGCCGAGGGCGGCCACACCGCGGGACGGGCTCCCGGGGGCTGCGC
>NZ_RAWF01000223.1:0-16681 GCF_003612075.1 Corallococcus sp. CA041A | reverse complement strand
ATTCCAACCAGCCCCCCGTCCCCGGCGCCCGCCTGGGGCGTGATCCGCAGGGCAACCCTGCCTGGTTCGTCCCGCACCCCACGGTGCCCGGCAAGTTCGTCAAGCTGAGCGAGACCCGATGAAGACCCCCGCGACCCCGATTCAGGACCTGCCCGAGGATTTCGACCCGTTCGCCGGGCCCGCGCTGCTGCTCACCGCGCCGTCCACCGAGCCCCAGCGCGAGGTGTGGACCGGCGTGCAGATGGGTCCGGACGCGTCGTGCGCCTTCAACGAGTCCATGTCCGTGCGGCTGCACGGCCCGCTGAACGTCGAGTCCCTGCGCGCCGCGCTCCAGGACCTGAGCGAGCGGCACGAAGCGCTGCGCACCACGTTCAGCGCGGATGGCCTCACGCTGTGCGTGGCCGCCACCACGCCCTTCCCGCTGGAGGTGCTCGCGCTGGACGCGCTGCCGCCCTCCGAGCGCGACGCCCGCGTCCGTGAGCTCGTGGCCCAGGAGGTGGAGACGCCGCTGCCCCTGGAGTCCGGGCCGCTGCTGCGTCCGCGCCTGGCCCGGCTGTCCGCGCAAGAGCACCTGCTGACGCTGACCGCGCACCACATCGTGTGCGACGGCTGGTCCATGGCGGTGATGCTGCGCGACCTGGCGACATTCTATTCGGCGCACGCGCGGAGCACCCCGCACACGCTGTCGCCCGCGCCCACGTTCAGCGATTACGCCCGCGCGCAGGCCCAGCTGGCCACGACGCCGGAGTACGCGGAGCACGAGCGCTATTGGCTGAAGCAGTTCTCCGGTTCGCTGCCGGTGCTGGAGCTGCCGTTGGACCGGCGCCGTCCGCCGTCCAAGACGTACAGCTCCCGGCGTGAGGACTGCGTCCTGGAGCCCGCGCTCGTGGAGCAGCTCAAGCGCGTGGGCGCGAAGCACGGCGGCAGCTTCTTCACCACGCTGCTGGCGGGCTTCAAGGCGCTGCTGCACCGGCTGACGGGGCTGGAGGACGTGGTGGTGGCCATCCCCGCCGCGGGCCAGTCCGTGGCCGGGCTGAAGGACCTGGTGGGCCACTGCGTGAACGCGCTGCCCCTGCGCAGCAACGTCGCCGCGGATGCGCCTTTCACGCAGGTGCTCAAGCAGCTGCGCACCACGATGCTCGATGCCTACGAGCACCAGGAGTACACGTTCGGCACGCTGCTCAAGCAGCTGGCGCTGCCGCGCGACCCCAGCCGGCTGCCCCTGGTCAACGTGCTGTTCAACGTGGACCAGGCCGTCACGGGCGAGCAGCTGGCGTTCCAGGGCCTCACCTGCACCCTGGCGAGCAACCCGCGCCACTACGAGAACTTCGACCTCTTCATCAACGCGGCCGAAGCCCATGGCCGCGTGGTGCTGGAGTGCCAGTACAACACCGACCTCTTCGATGGCTCCACGGTTCGCCGCTGGATGTCATGTTACGAAGAATTGCTGCGGGGCGTGGTCGCCGACGCGGAAGCGCCCGTTTCGCGGTTGCCGCTGCTGCCCGCCGCTGAGAAGCAGCGCGTGCTGGTGGACTGGAACGCGACGGAGAAGCCGTTCGACCGTCAGGCCTTCGTCCACACGCTGGTGGCCGCCCAGGCCCAGGCCACGCCGGACGCGGTGGCCCTGCGCTCCGGGGACGTGACGCTCACGTACCAGCAGCTGATCCAGCGCGCCCATCAGGTGGCGAACGCGCTGAAGCAGGAGGGCGTCGCGGCCGGAAGCCTCGTCGGCCTCTTCACGAATCGCGGCGCGGACATGGTCGTGGGCCTGCTGGGCATCCTCGAAGCGGGTGCTGGCTACGTCCCGCTCGACCCCGGCTTCCCGCCGGAGCGTCTGGCCTTCATGGTCGAGGACGCGAAGCTCTCCACCATCCTCACGCAGCAGGCCCTGGTGGCGTCCCTGCCCTCCACGAGCGTGAAGCCCCTGCTCATCGAGGACACGGCCTCGCAGCCCGAGTCCGCGCTGCCTGCGCAGGACGTCACGCCGGAGGCCGTGGCGTACGTCATCTACACGTCGGGTTCGACGGGCAAGCCCAAGGGCGTGCGCGTCCCGCACCGCGCGGTGGTGAACTTCCTGGGCACCATGCAGGAGGCCCCCAGCCTCTCTGCCCAGGACGTGCTGCTGGCCGTCACCACGCTCTCCTTCGACATCGCCGTGCTGGAGCTGCTGCTGCCTCTCACCACCGGTGCCCAGGTGGTGCTCGCCTCGCGTGACACGGCTTCCGACGGCGCGCTCCTCAAGGCCGCGCTGGAGTCCAACGCCGTCACCGTCATGCAGGCCACGCCCTCCACCTGGCGCCTCCTGCTGGAGGCCGGCTGGCAGCCGCGTCCCGGCTTCAAGGCCCTCGTCGGTGGCGAGGCCCTTCCCCGCGAGCTGGCTGAGTCGCTCCTCGCCCGCGTCGGAAGCCTGTGGAACATGTACGGCCCCACGGAGACCACCGTCTGGTCCACCACCTGGCGCGTGCAGCCTCCGCTCTCCTCCATCCGCATCGGCCGCCCCATCGCCAACACCCAGCTCTACCTCCTCGACGCGCACCTGGCCCCCGTGCCGGTGGGCGTCGCGGGCGAGCTGTACATCGGCGGCGACGGCGTGACGCTCGGCTATCTCCACCGGCCCGAGTTGACGCAGGAGCGCTTCCTGCCCAACCCCTTCCGCGCGGGCGAGCGCATGTACCGCACGGGCGATTTGGCCCGCTGGCTGGCCGACGGCACCGTCGAGTACCTGGGCCGCAATGACTCGCAGGTGAAGCTGCGCGGCTTCCGCATCGAGCTGGGCGAAGTCGAGGCGGCCCTCGCCTCGCACCCGTCCCTGGCCCAGGCCGTCGCCCTCGTTCGCGAGGACCGCCCCGGTGACCGCCGCCTCGTCGCGTACCTCATCGCGCGGCCCGGCCAGACGATTCCGGCGGACGAAGCCCTGCGCGCGCACCTCAAGCAGGGGCTGCCGG
Source organism: Corallococcus sp. CA041A (assembly GCF_003612075.1). Taxonomy (NCBI): domain Bacteria; kingdom Pseudomonadati; phylum Myxococcota; class Myxococcia; order Myxococcales; family Myxococcaceae; genus Corallococcus; species Corallococcus sp. CA041A. The sequence continues at coordinate 13,736 of NZ_RAWF01000223.1, read as the reverse complement.
AGTACATGGTGCCGCAGCACTTCGTGGCCCTGCCCGCGCTGCCGCTCACGCCGAACGGCAAGGTGGACCGCAAGGCCCTGCCTTCGCCGCAGGTGGAGTCGCAGGAGGACGCGTTCGTCGCGCCTCGCGATGAGACGGAGCAGAAGCTCGCGGCCATCTTCGCGGACGTGCTGGGACTGCGCCGGGTGAGCGTCACGGCGGACTTCTTCCGTCTGGGCGGCCACTCGCTGCTGGCGTCGCAGGCCCTCACGCGCGCGAGCCGCGACCTGGACGTCAGCCTCACGCTGCGCCGCATGTTCGAAGCGCCCACCGTGGAGAAGCTGGCCCGGCTGGTGCGCGGCGACGACGGGGCCACCAGCCCCGCGCAGCGCATCTCCGCCCGCGCCGGCACCGCGCCCGCGCCGCTGTCCCTGATGCAGCAGCGGCTGTGGTTCCTGGAGCAGCTCAACCCGGGCACGGCCGTCTACAACCTGCCCTCCGCGTTCCGCCTCCACGGCGCGCTGGACGTGGGCGCGCTGCGCTTCAGCTTCAACAAGCTGATGGAGCGCCAGTCGTCGCTGCGCACCTTCGTGCGGTGGGACGAAGGCACGCCGGTGCAGCACGTGGCCCCGTCCCTGACGGTGGAGCTGGAGCCGGTGGACCTGGAGCCCGTCCCCGCCCACACGCGTGAGGAGGACCTGCTGCGCCGCCTCCAGGCGATGGCGGACGAGTCCATCCCCATCACCGCCGCGCCGCTGTTCCGGCTGACGCTGTTCCGGCTGGGCGCCAACGAGCACGTCCTCTTCTTCATGCCCCATCACCTCATCTGGGATGGGTGGTCGTTCGACGTGTTCCTGCGTGAGCTGGACGTCATCTACTCCGCGCTCACCCAGGGCCAGGAGCCCAAGCTCCCCACCCTGCCCATCCAGTACGCGGACTTCACCGAGTGGCACCGCAACTGGCTCCAGGGCGAGGAGCTGGAGCGGCAGGCGCGCTACTGGAAGGGGAAGCTCTCCGGGAACCTGCCCGCGCTGGAGCTCCCCACGGACAAGCCACGCCCCGCGCAGATGAGCCTCAAGGGCGGCACGGAGCCCTTCGTCCTCACCGGCGCGGAGGTGGCCGCCCTCACGAAGCTGGGCCGCGAGTCCAACGCGACGCTGTACATGGTGCTGCTCACGGCCTTCAAGACGCTGCTGCACCGCTACAGCGGCCAGGAGGATCTGGTCGTGGGTACGCCCATCCGGGGCCGCTCGCATCCGGAGGTCGAGGACCTGCTGGGCTTCTTCGTCAACACGCTCGTCCTGCGCACGCAGCTGGCGCCGGAGCAGACGTTCCGGCAGCTGCTGGAGCGCGTGCGCACCACGTGCATGGAGGCCTTCGGCCACCAGGACATGCCCATCGAGCTGCTGATGCAGCAGCTGGGCGTGCAGCGCGACCTGAGCCGCACGCCGCTGTTCCAGACGTTCTTCACCTTCCAAGACGTGCGCAACCGAGGCTCCAGCCTGGGTGACCTCACCTACGGCCAGGTGCACGTGCACGCGCACGCGACGCCGCTGGACCTGAGCTTCTGGGTGAAGGAGACGGCGAACGGCATCGTCGGCGGCATGGACTACAACACCGACCTGTTCGAGCGGGACACCGTCGTCCGCATGCTCGAGCAGATCCGCACGCTGCTGCGCGCCGCGGTGTCCGACGCGGAGGTGCCGGTGTCGCGCATGCCGCTGCTTCCCGAGTCGGAGAAGCAGCGCGTGCTGGTGGACTGGAACGCCACCGAGAAGCCGTTCGACCGGAACGCCTTCGTCCACACGCTGGTGGCCGCGCAGGCCCGGGCCACGCCCGACGCGGTGGCGCTGCGCTCCGGCGCCGTGACGCTCACGTACCAGCAGCTGATCCAGCGCAGCCACCAGGTGGCGAACGCGCTCAAGCAGGAGGGCGTCACCGCCGGAAGCCTCGTCGGCCTCTTCACCGAGCGCGGCCCGGACATGGTGGTGGGCCTGCTGGGCATCCTCGAAGCGGGCGCGGGTTACGTCCCGCTCGACCCCGGCTTCCCGCCGGAGCGTCTGGCCTTCATGGTCGAGGACGCGCAGCTCTCGCTCGTGCTCACCCAGCGCGCGCTCCAGAGCACCCTGCCCTCCACCACGGCGAAGTCGCTCTTCGTCGAGGACACCACGTCGCAGGCGGACACGGCCCCCGAAGCTCCCGCCGTCACGCCCGAGGCCGTGGCGTACGTCATCTACACGTCGGGTTCGACGGGCAAGCCCAAGGGCGTGCGCGTCCCGCACCGCGCGGTGGTGAACTTCCTGGGCACCATGCAGGAGGCCCCCAGCCTCTCTGCCCAGGACGTGCTGCTGGCCGTCACCACGCTCTCCTTCGACATCGCCGTGCTGGAGCTGCTGCTGCCCCTCTCCACCGGCGCCCAGGTGGTGCTCGCCTCGCGTGACACGGCCTCCGACGGTGCGCTCCTCAAGGCCGCGCTGGAAGCCAACGCCGTCACCGTCATGCAGGCCACGCCCTCCACCTGGCGCCTCCTGCTGGAGGCCGGCTGGCAGCCGCGTCCCGGCTTCAAGGCCCTCGTCGGTGGCGAGGCGCTTCCCCGCGAGCTGGCTGAGTCGCTCCTCGCTCGCGTCGGCAGCCTGTGGAACATGTACGGCCCCACGGAGACCACCGTCTGGTCCACCACCTGGCGCGTGCAGCCTCCGCTCTCCTCCATCCGCATCGGCCGCCCCATCGCCAACACCCAGCTCTACCTCCTCGACTCGCACCTGGCCCCCGTGCCGGTGGGCGTCGCGGGCGAGCTGTACATCGGCGGCGACGGCGTGACGCTCGGCTATCTCCACCGGCCCGAGTTGACGCAGGAGCGCTTCCTGCCCAACCCCTTCCGCGCGGGCGAGCGCATGTACCGCACGGGCGACTTGGCCCGGTGGCTGGCCGACGGCACCGTCGAGTACCTGGGCCGCAATGACTCGCAGGTGAAGCTGCGCGGCTTCCGCATCGAGCTGGGCGAAGTCGAGGCGGCCCTCGCCTCGCACCCGTCCCTGGCCCAGGCCGTCGCCCTCGTTCGCGAGGACCGCCCTGGCGACAGGCGCCTCGTCGCGTACCTGGTGACGAAGCCGGGACAGGCCTACACGGACACGGAGCTGCGCAAGCACCTGCGTTCGCAGCTGCCGCAGTACATGGTGCCGCAGCACTTCGTGGAGATGGAGGCGCTGCCCCTCACGCCGAACGGCAAGGTGGACCGCAAGGCCCTGCCGCCTCCGGCGGGCACCACGCGCGCCGTCGAGGACGCCTTCGTCGCGCCGCGCACGCCGACGGAGCAGCACCTGTCGCGCATCTGGCGGGAGGTGCTCGGCATCGCGCAGGTGGGCGTGCACGACAACTTCTTCAACATCGGCGGGCACTCGCTCCTGTCCTTCCAGGTCGTTATGCGCGTCAAGAAGGAGCTGAACCAGGAGCTGCACCCGCGCACGCTCCTGCTCAACACGCTGGAGCAGGTGGCCTCGCAGCTGACGCCCGCGGCGGCAGCTCCCACGCCCGCAGTCAGGACGCAGCCCGTCATGCCGCCAAAGACTGCCACCCCGGAGACTTCTGTTCCCCTGGCGCAACGCTTGTTCAATAAGCTGAAGGGGAAACTGCCGGGGCGCTCGGACTGAGCGGCCCTTTGAGGAGAATGGTCAGACCGTGACGCCCTGTTTCTTCGGCACCTCCGAACGACAGCTCTTTGGCATGCACCACCCCGCGCAGGGCGCCGAGCGCTCCACCGGGGTGGTGCTCTGCTACCCCGCCGCGCAGGAGTACATGTTGACGCACTGGGCCTTCCGGAAGCTGGCCGGAATGCTCGCGCGTGAGGGCTTCCACGTCTTCCGCTTCGACTACTACGGCACGGGGGACTCGGCCGGCGAGGCCCACGAAGGCCGGGTGGCCACGTGGGTCCAGGACATCCGCAACGCCGTCAATGAGTTGCAGGACGTGACGGGCGTGCAGCGCGTGGCGCTCGTGGGCCTGCGGCTGGGCGCGGCGCTCGCGGTGCGCGCCGCATTGGAGGGACTGTCCACCGCCGCGCTCGTGCTCTGGGAGCCCCTGGTGGAGGGCGAGGCCTGGCTCCGGGAGCTGGAGCTGCTCCAGGCGCGCCGGGACACCCGCACGCTCTTCCCGCGGCCCGAAAGCCCGCTGGAGGTGCGCGAGGAGCTGCTCGGCTTCTCGTTCCCCCGCGCCCTGCGCGACGACATCCTTTCGCTGGACCTGGCCGCGCTGCCCGCGTGGCCGTCAACGCGCACGCACCTGGTGGCCAGCGCGCAGAAGCCCGAGTACCAGCGGCTCCAGGAGCACCTGGAGAAGACGGGCCTGCCCTTCCAGCACCACCTGGTGCCCGAGGAGGGCGCGGGCGGCCAGGAGTCCGCGCTCTTGTCCAACCGCATCCTGCAGACCATCACCACGCTGCTGAAGGAGGCCGCGTGATGCGCGAGCGCATCTGTACCTTCGGCCCCGAGCAGAGCCTCGTGGGCATCCTCACGGAACCGGACCCGGCGAAGGTCCTGCCGGAAGCGCCCGTGGTGGTGCTGTCCAACGTGGGCCTCAACCACCATGTGGGCCCGTACCGGGTGTGGGTGGAGCTGGCGCGCCAGCTGGCGGGGCGCGGGTTCACCACGCTGCGCTTCGACCAGTCCGGACTGGGAGACAGCCGCCCCCGCCGCGAGGGCGGCGCCGACGAATTCCAACGTGCCCGCGAGGAGACGCGCGCGGCGCTCGACTACCTGGAGCAGAAGAAGGGCCAGAAGCGCTTCGTGCTGATGGGCCTGTGCTCCGGCGTGGACAGCGCGCACGCGGTGACGGTGGCGGATCCGCGCGTGGTGGGCGCGGCCTTCATCGACGGCTACACCTACCGCACGCTGGGCTACCACCTGCGCTTCCACCTGCGCTACCTGAGCCCCCGCCGGTGGACGCGCTTCCTGCGCAAGCGCAAGCTGCCCGCCCAGCTGCGCGAGGCCGGAGAGGCCGACGAGGTCTACACGCGCGAGTACCCGGAGCGCTCGCAGCTGACGCAGGACTACAAGCAGCTCATGGAGCGCGGCGTCAGCCTGTGCTTCGTGTTCTCCGGAGGCATGGGGCTGTCCTTCAATCACGAGGGCCAGTTCTACGAGATGCTCTCGCCGCTGAAGCTGGAGGGCCGCGTCACGTACGCCTTCTACCCGCGCGCGGACCACCTCTTCTCCGTGCCGGAGGACCGCGCGGAGCTCCTGCGCAAGCTCACCGCCTGGGCCGTGGGGACGGTGCCTCCACGAGCACTGACGGGCTGACGGGCGCCTGCTCGCCCGGCGAGCGGGGACGCGGCTGGGGGTCGGGGGTGCGTCAAGCGCTTGTTTCCCACCCGACGGTCGCCACCTTCGAAGCACACACGTTCTTCGAAGGAGCGCCACCCATGAAGCTCCCCCTGATGGCAGCACTGGCAACACTCGCCTTCTCCGGTCAGGCGTTCGCGCAGAGCCACACCGACCACGAGGCGCCGCCCATGCAGGAGCCGTCCACGGACGCGCCCCAGGACAGCGCGGTGCGCTGGGACAAGGCCACGGGCGGCTCGGGCTCGTCGGGCGTCCTGGCCCCGGATGACGACAGCGTCGTGGACCCGGACCGCGTCGATGAAGGCGTGGGCGGCTCCGGCTCCACCGAGCAGGGAAGCAACAGCACCAGCGACCACTCGTCCTCGGCGAAGCCGGGCACCCCGAACGCCGGCACCCCGGGCAACAAGGGGGCGAAGATGGAAGTGACGCCGCCGGCCTGGGACAAGAACAAGGAGATGGGCAGCCCCGTCAGCCCCACCACGGGCACCCCGCCGGTGGAAGGCAGCGCGGGCAACTAGCGTCCGCCCCGCTTCGACAGACGCTGTAATGTCAGACGTGGACGGGCTTCGTGTGAGTGAAGCCCGTCCATACCCCTTGTGGGGGACAGACCTCCGGGCTTTCCAGCCTGTAAGTCCTTGCATGGACTGGTTGGAAGGAGGCCCGTGGGATGAACCTTACCGCGCACGAACAGGTGCTCGTGCTCGAGCTGACCCGGGCACTCTCCAGTTCATTGGATTTGACCGAGGTCCTGGCCCGCGCCCAGGGAATCCTCACGCAGCTCCTGCCCTGCGACTACGCGGCCTTGTGCGTGTCCAGGCCGGAGCGGCCCGGGGACTATGAATGGATGGGGCTGGGGGCCCCGGGCATCCTCTTCGCGCACTACCCGGAGCTGGCCACGGTGGGCGTCGCGCGCGCCACGAACCAGGTGTCGAGCAAGGAATTGAAGCGCAATCTCCTGTACCTGCGCTGCCGGGAGATGGGACTCCCTCTGGAACACGTCCTGGCGGTGCTGCTGGAGCTGCGGCAGGACTGGCACGGCGGCTTCACGCTGTACCGGGAGCAGACCCTGCCCTTCTCCGAACGGGAACAGGACCTGCTGGAGGACCTGAAGCCCTACCTGGCGAACACGGTGCGCAACTGCCGGATGTTCGAGCACGAGGCGATGCGGGGAGACCTGCTGGACGCCCTCTTCCACCACCAGGGCGCCGAGTGCGTCGTGATGGATCCACCGGAGCACGAGAAGCTGAGGACCCCGGGAGCGACGGAGCTCCTGCGGCGCTGGTACCCGGAGGAGATGAAGGCGGATGACTCACGCCTGCCCCAGGAGCTGCGCGAGCACCTGACGCGTCTGCAGACTCCGGGGATGAATCGGCTCCTGAGCGTGGACACCTGGACGCGCTCCGGGCTGAAGCACGACCTGAAGGTGACGTTCGTGGAGCTGCCGGAGCAGCGCGGCCACCATCCCTGGGGGCTGGTGTTGCAGGAGTGCTCGCGGGCCATTCCGATACCGGAGCCCTGGCGCCAGAAGCTCTCCAGGCGCGAAGCGGAAGTGGTCCAGGGGGTCCTCCGCAACTGGACGAACGAGCTCATCGCCGAGGACCTGGGCCTGACGCTCAACACGGTGAAGACGCACCTGCGCAACATCTTCCCCAAGCTGGGCATCGAGAGCCGCACGGACCTCCTCTACCAGGCCGCCTGGAGGCAGAAGCCGGGGTGAGGAGGCCTGGGCGCGCGTGCTCAAGGCTCCCGGAAGAACTTCGGGAACAGGGCGCGCGTGGTGCGGGCGGAGAGGATGAGCGCGGCCTGTTCCGCCGGGGACGTGAGCTTGCGCAGCTCCGTCTCCAGGTCGGCCACGTGGTCGCCGTCCGCGGCGCCGTGGCCCTTGAGGAAGAGGACGGCCTTGTCGATGTTGGGGATGCCGCTCTCCGCGATGAGCCGGTCCACGGAGCCCGGGGCCCGGTTCACGGACAGGTATTCCAGCACGTAGGCCGTGCCCAGGAACGCGGTGGGCACGCCCGACTGCGTGGTGAAGCGGTTCCACTCCACGTAGGCGCGCACGGCGGTGCAGATGGGCGCGCGCTCCACGCGCTCCTCCGTCCAGCCCAGGGCCTTCAGGTCCTTGAGCAACCACTGTTCATGGCCCCGCTCCTCGTGCGCCTTCTGGAACAGCAGCTCCGCGAGCGCGGGGTTGCGGCCCTCGCGGTGCACGCGCTCGCCGGACTCGGTGAAGAAGCCCTCGCTCCACCGCACGTACTGGTACGACTGGATGAGGTAGTGGACGTAGTCGTCCTGGCGGATGCGCCCCTCGAAGAGGCGCTGGACACCCGGCGTCACGTCCAGCTCATGCACGAGCATCCGCGCCTCGTGCCGCAGGGAGTCCAGCCAGTCCGTCTTCGCCGTCTGCTCATGCCTGGGCTGCTTGCACATACACGTCTCCTGACAGGGGCCCGTGAAGGCCCGGTGGGTGTTGCGTTGAGGGTGAAGGGGAAGAGAGGAGCGCGCCGGCCTGGGGTCAGGCGGCGTCGGCGTCCAGCGACTCGAAGAGCTTCAGCGTCCGCCGCGGAATGTCATCCAGCGCGGCGACGAGCGGCACGGTGAAGCGGTTGAAGGCGGGATCGAAGTGCGGCGGCGCGATGAAGCGCGCACCCAGCTTGTCCGCGAACAGCGACAGCACGGACGGCATGCGCAGGGCGGTCAGGTGGCCCTCACGGGCCTGGGTGCGCTGCTCCGCGGTGAGCCGGGCGGCCAGGGGGTCCGCGGGCGGCGGGGGAAACTCCCGGGTCCGTACACGGAAGCCGTCGCTGACCCAGCCCTGGCGCGCGGCGGCGAGGAAGTAGAGGTCCGCCTCCTCTTGCGAGTCCGTCTCCATGTTGGCCGCGGCGATCCAGTGGGTGACGCCGCGTCGGCGGCTCTCGCGGTACAGGCCGGCCTGGAGACGCAGCACGGCGGAGTTCCGGTGGCTCCGGGTGACGCAGTAGCGAGTGGTCTCCGCGAACACGCGGCCCGGCGCGACGAGCTCCGACAGGTCGAGCTTCTTCTCGATGTCCAGCCCCACGAGGGTGTCCGCGAAGGCCGCCACCTCCGCGTTGGGCGTCAGCAGCCGGGCGGTCGCCACCGGCTCCGCGCCCGAGTAGACGACGACGTGGGAGGTGGTGCGGAGCGTGTCGAAGCAATCCGCTTCACGCGGGGCCCGGGGCCGCTTGGGCCCCAGCATCCGCATCTCCTCGCCAAAAACCCGGTAACGGATGCGGAGCGCGTCATCCAGTTCGCACTGCGCTGTGGCGACACGGCAACTCAATGAAGACATGGCGGGTCTCGCTTCCACGGTGCTTGCCGGACTTGTGTGTCCGGCCCCGACCTTTCATTCGTCGCTGCCCTGCCGAGTGCGCTCACGGGTTGTCTTTTTTCATCGAGCCCGGCCAACCGCCCGCCACCTCCGCCCGCCCCACCCCGTGGCGCATGGTCCACGTCCCCGGGAGTGGCTCCCTTTGGACAGACGATGGAGGAGGACACCATGACCGAGCAGACGCCCGAGGCCCCGGGAGCCCCTTCCGAACGCAAGCTCCACAAGCTCAGCCCCTTCGAGCTGAAGGACGAGCTCCTCCAGGTCGCGGACGAGGCCGTGAAGACCCGCGAGGCGGTGATGCTCAACGCCGGCCGGGGCAATCCCAACTGGATTGCCACCACGCCGCGCGAGGCGTTCTTCCTCCTGGGCCAGTTCGCGCTCACGGAGAGCCGGAGGGCCTGGGACGTCCCCGAGGTGGGGCTTGCGGGCATGCCCCGGTCCCCGGGCATCGCCAGACGCCTGCATGAGTTCCTGGAGGCGAGCGATGACGAGCCCGCCGTGCAGCTGCTGCGCGGCGCGCTGACGTACGGGGAACAGACGCTGGGCTTCAACCCGGACCGGTTCGTCTGGGAGCTCACGGACGCGGCCATCGGAGACAACTATCCGGTGCCAGACCGGATGCTCACGCACGCCGAGCGCATCGTGCAGGAGTACCTGACGCAGGAGCTGTTCGCGGGACGCCCGCCTTCCGGTCGCTTCGACCTGTTCGCGGTGGAGGGCGGAACGGCCGCGATGACCTACCTCTTCCACTCCCTGATGGTGAACGGCCTGCTGCGCAAGGGAGACACCATCGCGCTGGGCGCGCCCATCTTCGCACCCTACCTGGAGATTCCGCGCCTGGAGGAGTTCAGCCTGCGCACGGTGGACATCCTTCAGAGCGCCACCTCGAAGGACGGCCGCCAGACCTGGCAGTACCCGGACGCGGAGCTGCGCAAGCTGGAGGACCCGCGCATCAAGGCGTTCTTCGTCGTCAACCCGTCCAACCCGGGCGCGGTGGCCATGCGGAAGGAGTCCGTCCACAAGCTGGTGGACCTGGTGCGCAAGCGCCGGCCGGACCTGTTGATCATCACGGATGATGTCTACGGCACGTTCGTCAACGGCTTCCGTTCGCTGGCCGCGGACCTGCCGCGCAACACGCTGCTGGTGTACTCGTACTCCAAGCACTTCGGCTGCACGGGCTGGCGGTTGGGCGCGGTGGCGCTCCACGAGGACAACATCCTGGACGAGGCGCTGGCGAAACAACCCTCGTCCCAGCGTGCGTTGCTGGAAGCGCGGTATGGCGCCATCACGTCGCACCCGGGGCGGATGAAGTTCATCGACCGGATGGTGGCGGACAGCCGGGCCGTGGCGTTGAACCACACTGCGGGCCTGTCACTGCCGCAGCAGCTCCAGATGACGTTGTTCTCGCTGTTCGCGTTGCTGGACAGGGACGGTGTCTACAAGAAGTACTGCCAGCGCATCTGCCAGGACCGGCTCCAGGCCCTCTTCGAAGGCATGGGCATTCCGCTGCACGAGGATCCGCTGCGCACGGCCTACTACCAGACGCTGGATTTGGAAGCCTGGTGTCGCGAGCACATTGGCGAGGACTTCGTCCGTTTCATCGAGGACCACCACGACCCGCTGGAGCTCGTCTTCACGCTGGCCCGGCGCTACGGCGTGGTGCTGCTCAACGGCAGCGGCTTCGACGGACCTCCCTGGTCGGCCCGTGTGTCATTGGCGAACCTGGAGGACGACGCGTATCCACGGATTGGCCGGGATCTCCGGGATGAAGTGCTCCGCGCCATTGATGCGTGGAAGAAGGCCCGCGGGGAACCGCCTCCAGGCCTGCACTGAAACACGTCTCAATGGGATGAAACGGACCCTGGTCTCCTTGCACGGAGGCCAGGGTCTTTTTCGATCCCGGGGGATCACGCGAGACCCTGTCCCCAAAGGCAGTACCACCTCCGAGGTAGAGACACGGATCCTCGACCTCGCCAACCTGTCGGCTCGGACGGAGACGCTCAGTCGTCGAACTCTACAGGCCTGTAGCGAAAGTCCGTACGGACCGTAGCCAACCTGAAAGCGGGCGTGCGCATGTCAGTGAGGTGTGGGGGATGAGCAGTCCATCGCAAGGACGTGACCTTCACGAACGGATCTTGAACGGGGACAGGACGGCGTCCGTGGACGTCTTCCTGACGTTCATGGATCCCATGGTCCGGGCGTTGAAAGGGAATCCGGGCTGCAACGATGACGACGCGCACGACTCCGCCATCGACGCGGTGTACGCGTACCTTCAGAGGCCCCAGCGGTACGACCCGGACAAGAGCAACCTGGGCACCTACCTGAGCCGAATTGCCCTGCGAAAGGCCCAGGATCGCTTCCGCGCCTCCACCTCCAGGACGCGCCGGAACAGGGATTTCGGGGGTGCTGTCGCACTTTGGGCCGGGGCTCCGAACAAGGAGATGGAGACCCGCGTGGAGGTGCATCTGATTCTGGAGACGATCAACCAGGCTGGCTTTTCAGAGAGAGACCGGGCCTGTCTCCGGCTCATGTTCGCCGGGGAGCGGTCCACGGACCGGCTGGCGGAAGTGCTGGGATTGATGCACCTGCCCCAGCTCGAGCTCCGGCGAGAGGTGAAGCGCACCCAGGACCGCCTCATGAAGGCGCTGAAGCGCCTCTTCGAGGAGGAACACGATGACGAATCCTGATTGGTTGAAGCGAGCGGCGGAGCGCAGCACGAGCGAGGCGGGAATGCTCGGCCACGCCTTCGATGCCTACCGTGAGTTGGAGAAGCTTTCAGAGGACTCGCTGGTCCAGCGGCTGGGGTGCACGCCCGAAGTGTTCCAGTGGCTGTCGCTCTGCATGACGCCGGAGAAGGGCCCGGCCTTCGAGGAGCAGACCCGCGCCATCGCGGCCCGCTTCGAGGTCGACGTCCAGAAGCTCGTCCTGGTGCTCCGGCGCGTCCAGACCGTGCGGTCCCTGAGCAGGCCGATGCGGGACACGGCGGAAGCCGAGCGGGCCCCGCTGCAGTTGGCTGCCCGGGACCGCGACGAGGACGAGCCCTTCGACGACGAGTTCGAGCCTTGACCGAGCAATGGCTGGTGGAGGCCGTGGCGGCGAGCAGTCTCTCCTTCCCGCCGGGGTTTCCCCGCGACATCGCGGCGGAGGCCCCGCTGCGCCATCCGCTCGACCTGGTGGGGATGCCGGGCCTGACGGTGGAGGGCGTGCGGCAGTGGCTCGTCCAGCGCGGTCTGCCGGCCGAGCTGAGCGGCGCCGACCGCCGGCTCTACGGCTGCATGGTGGCGAGGGCGGGCGCCGCCGCGCTGTTCTTCGACAGCGACGACTCCGAGGCGGAGCAACGCTTCACCCTGGCCCACGAGGTGGCGCACTACGTGCTCGACCACCTCCTGCCCAGGACGCGGGCCCTGGACTTCTTCGGCGAGGGCATCCTGCCCGTGCTCGACGGCGAACGGGAGCCCCGGCTCAACGAGTACATGGACTCGCGGTTCAGCGACGTGCCCCTGGGCCTCCAGGTGCACCTGATGAACCGCGGTGAAGCGGGAGACGTGGACTCGGGGGCCGTGCTGCTGGCGGAAGAACGGGCGGACCACCTGGCCCTGGAGCTCCTCGCGCCCATGACAGCGGCCCGCGCGGAGTTGAACGAGGTGACCGTGACGGAAGGCCCCCGGCGCCTGGAGACCGTGTTCGGTCTACCGACGGCCGCCGCGCGCACCTACGCCCGGATGCTGCGCAAGCGCCGTCGGCGTCCGGAGTTCTCCGTAGTCGACTTCTTCGGTGATGACGAAAGGTGACAATGGCTGACGAGACTCCCCCTGATGACGACGAGTCCAACCTCCTGGGTGACCAGGAGTTCCGGTCCACCTTTGGCGAGGACCTGGCGCAGACGTTGAACCTGGAGACGTGGAGTCCGGGCGTGGATCCGACGGAGATCATGACCCGGTTCCAGCGGGAGGTCTCCACCTCGGTCCAGAAGGAAGACCGCATGCGGCAGGTCATCCGCACGGAGCTGCTGCCACGGCTCGCGGGACGCAACCGCGCCCCTCCAGAGTCGGGCGTGTTCCGGGCCTATGGGAAGGAGCTGGCCACCATCCACGAAGGCCTGCTGTTTCCCGGCAACGTCGTCGCCGTGCTCGGCACATCGGTGTCCCATGAAAGTCTGCCTTTGGGCATCACCCAGATTGGTGTCGCGGCCGTGGGCTATCAGGGCAGCGCGGGGACCTTCTCCCAGCGCCTGTTCCGGAAGGACCTGACGGCGAAGGACACCAATCCGCTCAGGGAGGCCATCGACTACATCGCGAACCGTCACAACTCGAAGACCGTCAGCCACCGGGAGATCCTCTCCCGTCTGGCCCATCGGGGCATCCGCACCTACGCCGAGCGGGCCGTCCTGGTGGACAAGGTGACGGCGGAGTGGCGCATCGGGCAGGGCAATCCCTTCGCGCATGAGCTGCTCACCGGCTCGGGGCACCTCAGCCTGTTGAAGGCCTCGCTGGACGTGCTGGAGCGCCTCGTCCGGGACCAACAGAAGTTCGTGTTCGTCTCCAACGCGCAGATGGAGCGGGGGCTGCTGACGCTGGGACTGGCGCTCGACGCAGGCGAATACATCATCTTCGAGACCCTGGAGCGGCAGAGCGAACAACTGCTCCACGCGTGGAGGGCCACCGACCCCCGCCTGCCGCTGGCCCAGAAGTTCGTGCAGACCTACGGCAAGGACGTGCTCCTGGGCGTCTTCCGGGTCTCCGGCCGCACGGCCCCGCGCCTCTTCTACGCGCACCGTGAGCACGTCCACATGGCCGCCCGCGTGGCCATGGCGGACAGCGTCCTGCGTCTGGAGAAGAGCTATCCCCTCCTCCTGGACGTCGCGGAGCTCACGTGCCGCAGCGTCTTCGGCGAGGACGGTTTCGAAGGCCTGGTGCAGGACGCCTACGCGCAGGCGGGAGCGCACCTCCAGTATCTGCTCGAGCGCGAATCACGTCGGTAACGGGGGAAAGACACACACCATGTCGAACAACGGCAAGACACCACATCCAGCAGGCACCGCGGCGCCCAACGGCGCTTCGCAGCCCCCTCCGCCC
>NZ_RAWF01000222.1:0-16696 GCF_003612075.1 Corallococcus sp. CA041A | reverse complement strand
GCCCACGCCCGCCCCGCGCCGCGCGGTGGCTGCGCCCGTGGAGGATGCCCCCGCGGCGAGCGGCGCGCCCCTCAACGAGCTGTTCTCCGACCTGGACCTGCCCGGCAACCGGGGCGACGGTTCGGACGAAGAGGACCCCGGCCAGGACGAGACGCGCGAAGACCCTCGCAACGACGAGGAGGAGGAAGAGGACGCGCGCCAGGCGCAGGACTCGAAGGCCGCGCGCAAGCGTCCGGTGGTTCCTGCCCGCCGTGGCAGCCCGCTGAAGGTGGTGGCGCTGGTGCTGGTGCTGCTCATCGTCCTGCCGGCGGTGGCGCTGTTCGGCCTGTCCGCGGCGGGCATGCTGCCTCCCGCCCTCGCGGACATGGTCAACAAGGTGACCGGCAAGGCGCCTCCGCCCGCTCCGGCTCCGCGTCAGGCCGCTCCCGCTCCGGGCGCCGCCGAACCCGTGGCGCCTCCTCCGGCCGCCGCCGAACCCTCGGCGCCTTCGCAGGGCACCCCGGCGGAGGGTGAGGCCACGGCTCCGGCGGAAGGTTCCACGCCGTAGTCCACGTGTGGGGTGGGCCTGCTTCCGCGTGACGCGGTGGGCAGGCCCTCCCGCCACGTCCTGCTCCGGCCGGGTACTCCGGCATGTCGAGCAGGACGCTTCGGCTCAGAGGTCGAAGTCGCCTGTGGGCGGCTTCTTGCCTCGCATCGCCTGTTCCCTCGCGGCGCGGACGTCGGCGCGCAGGGATTCGGTGGCTTCTGCGTCCACCGTCCCCGTCTCCAGGTCCACGACGTCTCCTTCGCGCACGCCGGAGGGCAGGGTGTCCAACGCGCGGGTCACCTGCTGGCCGTCCACCACCAGCACGGCGACGTCGTCCTCGATGCGGTCCACCGTGGCCCTGGACCGGGGCTTCGTCTTCTTCGTCACGGGTCGCAGTCTCCGGCGGGCTTTCGGCCCGACTTCAATGCCGCGTCACGCGTGCTCCACGTGAGCAGGTTCTCATCGTTGATGAGCCTCACGCTCCGGCAGGTGGACTTGTGGAAGATGCGCTTGTTCTTGCTCGCCATGTAGTTGCCCGTCATGGACGTGGACGTGCTGGTGGACGAGCGCACCGCCTTGGGAGGGGTCGTCTCCGTCCGAGTGCCCTTGCGCGCGATGGGCAGGTCATCCACGTCCGTCACGTTGCTGACGCGGGTCTTGCTGTCACGCGGGGTCTCGGCGACACGCGCGGGCTCCGTCCGGATGGCGGGCGGTTCGGTGGGCGTGGGCTTCACCACGGGCGCGGGCTTCGCCGTCCGCACCAGCGCCGGGCGCGGATCCAACCCCGGGAAGACGCGCCGCGTGCCGCCGGGCTCGCCCGGAGTCGGACGCTGGAGCGACAGCTCGAACTGCTTGCCGTCGCTCACCGCGTGCACCTCTCCGTTCACGTCCGTGCGGAAGGCCCGCGCATCCACGCCGCGCAGCCGCGCGAGGAGCTCCTTCACCTTCGGGTTCTTCCCCTGGCTGTCATCCCCGCTGATCACCGCCGCCTGTGGCCGCACCTCCTCCAGGTACGCCTGCGAGTTCGCCCCCTCCACGCCGGGCGAGGCGACCTTCAGCAGCGTGGCGGAGGACAAGAGCCCGCGCTCCAGCAGCCGGGCCTCCGTCTCTCCCCGCGCGCCGCCCGCGAAGACGACCGACGTGTCGGCGTACGTCAGGCGCAGCATGATGGAGTTCGCCGCGTTGCGGCCCTCCGCGTCCGGGGCCTCCTTCAAGAGCGGCTCCGCGGGCGCCCGGGGCCAGAGCACCGTGAGGTTCACCCCGTCCTCCAGCGTCAGGCGGACCAGCTCCTTGGGCGCGGACGACGGCGGCGCGGGCGACAGAATCTGGACCCCTCGCGAGCCCACCGCCGTCAGCAGCGCGTCGTAGGCCTTCGACGTGTCCGGCAGCTGGGGTTCCATCAGCCGCCGCGCGCCCACGCGCTTGAGCACCGCCTCCAGCGCGCCGTGGTGCTTGGGATCCGGCTGGGTGAGGACCACCAGGTCCAGCTCGCGGCGCAGCAGCTCCGGCAGCCGGTTCACCAGGTGCGACTCGGCGGACGCGGGGCCGGAGTCCACCAGCACCGTGTTGCCTCGCGGCGTGACGATGAGCGCGGCATCCCCCGCGCCCACGTCGAAGAAGTACACGTGGAGCTTCCCGTCCGGCGCGCCGCCGAAGTAGCGCGACTTCTCCGGGGGCTTCTGCGCGGGTGGCGCGGACGGCTGCTGCTGACAGGCCAGGGAGGCGAGCAGCAGCCCCACTCCCAGCGCGATGCGGGCCTTCATGGATGACAATCCTCGGCGGGGCGGCGCTCACGCAGGGCGTCGGCGCGGCTGGGGTAGACGGTGCGCTCGTTCTTCGAGCGCTTCAGGGTCTTGCAGTTCTCGCTGTGGAACACCTTGCTGCCCTTGAGCGACACGTAGCGCTCGCCCGTGACTTCGGACGTGCCCGTGGGCGCAGTGGGCTCCACCGGCTTCCGCGTCCGGGACGCGCCGGGCTCCGGTTCCTTCGCCGTGGAGCGGCTGGAGCGGCCGTGCGGCGTGGGTTCGATGGGGCCGAGCGCCACCGGGCTCCCCGCCTGCAGCGTGCCGGACAGGCTGGTGGCCCCGGCGGAGCCCTTCGTCGAGCGCAGCGTCACGGTCGTGCCGTCGCTCACCGCCATCACCTCGCCGTCCTGGTCGGTGCGGAAGGCGCGGGCGCGCACGTCGCCCAGGCGGCCCAGGACCTCCGGGCTCGGGTGGCCGTAGTCGTTGCCCACGCCGCAGGAGATGACCGCCGCTTGCGGTTTCACGCGCTCCAGGAAGGCCGCGGTGGAGGAGTGCTTTCCGCCGTGATGCGCCACCTTCAGCACCGTGGCGGTGAGGTCCACGGGCTTCTGCAGCAGCACCTCCTCCGTGGGCGGCTCCGAGTCACCCGTGAAGAGGAACGCCGTCTTCCCATAGGTGAGCTTGGTGACGATGGAGTTCGCGTTCGGGTCCGAGCGCGTGTTCGCGAGGAACGGCTCCTGGGGCACGCGCGGCCAGAGCACGGTGAGCGCCACGCCTTCGCCCAGGCCCACGGTGAGCAGCGTCTGGGGCGAGTTGGCGTTGGGCTCAGGGCTCATCACCTGGCCCACCTCGCGGCCCACGAAGTCCAGCAGGTCGCGGTACGCCTCGCTCGGGTGGTCGAAGCCGGGGTCCATGAAGCGCCTGGCGCCCACCGCCTTCACCGCCGCGCGCAGCCCGCCCAGGTGGTCCAGGTGCGGGTGGGTGAGGATGACCAGGTCCAACGGGCCCTTCACCAGCTCGCGCAGCCGCGCCGCCAGCCGCGTGCCGGCCTCTGGAGGCCCTCCGTCGATGAGCACCGTCTTGCCCGTGGGCGACACGATGAGCGCCGCGTCCCCCTGGCCCACGTCGAGGAAGTAGACCGAGAGCCGGCCCGGGGCAGGGGAGGGCAGGGCCGCGGAGGCCGGAGCCGCCGCGTGGCCCGGCACCGCCGCGAGGAAGAGGACAAGGAGTGCGAGCAGCCGCGCGAAGACCTTCACGGGATGGAACTCTACAGCCCCGCTCCCCTTCGCGGCACCCCGTGCGTTGATCGGGCACTCCCACCTCCCGCGAGCGCTTCCCCGAGGGCCGGGAGTGGGCTAAGGGGCGCGGCATGCCGTCCGACGCCGAAGCCTTCTTCACCGTCCTGGAAGAGCTGGTCGACCAGGCCCGTCATCGTCTGCATGCCTGGAAGGTCCAGCAGGAGGCGGTACCGCCCGCGCCCGCCGCCATCCTGAACCCGGAGCCCCCGCGCCCGCCCGGCGTGAAGACCGCCACCGCGCGCGTGGACCCGGCCACCCTCGTGAAGGCCTCGGAGCTGGCCCCGTACATCGACCACACGCTGCTCAAGCCGGAAGCGCGCGCCGAGGACGTGGTGCGCGTGGCCGAGGAGGCCCGCCAGTACGGCTTCGCCACCGTGTGCGTGAACAGCTGCCACGTGGCCACCGCCGCGCGCGTGCTGGCCGGTTCGAACTCCGTGCCCATCGCCGTGGTGGGCTTCCCCCTGGGGGCCGCGCTGTCGTCCGCGAAGGCCTTCGAGGCGCGTGAGGCCATCCGCGCGGGGGCCCGTGAAATCGACATGGTGCTCAACCTGGGCGCGCTCAAGGCGCACGACTACCAGCGCGTGCACCAGGACATCGCCGCGGTGGTGGAGGCCAGCCACCCCATCCCCGTGAAGGTCATCCTGGAGACGGGCCACCTCACGGACGAGGAGAAGGTCGTCGCGTGCGCGCTGTCCAAGGCCGCGGGCGCCGCGTTCGTGAAGACGTCCACCGGCTTCGGGCCCGGCGGCGCCACGGTGAAGGACATCGAGCTGATGCGCGCGGTGGTGGGCGACGACGTGGGCGTGAAGGCCTCCGGCGGCGTGCGCTCCGCCGAGGACGCCGTGAAGCTCATCCGCGCGGGCGCCAACCGCCTGGGTGCTTCCGCGTCCGTGGCCATCGTCACCGGGCAGATCTCCACCGCGCAGTACTGACCTTGCCGGAGCACGCACCGTGACCCCGAAGCAGCGAGAGGACTTCCTGCAGCAGTTGCTCGCGCTCCACGCGGAGCTGACCGGGAAGACGCCCATGCGCATCGAGCCCAACCGCACCGACGAGGCGCGCGTGGGCGGCGACGAGGATGAGCAGCCCCTCAACGAGATGATGCAGGCCATCGCCTCCAGCCGGAACCGCAACACCGACGGCACGCTGGCGCGCGTGGTGAAGGCCCTGGGCAAGCTGCGCGAGGACCCGGACTCCTTCGGCGACTGCGAGGAGTGCGGCGACGAGATTCCCATGGGCCGGTTGAAGGCCATGCCCTACGCGGAGTTCTGCGTCGCGTGTCAGAACAACAAGGATGGCCCCAAGGGGCCGGTGCGCCGCAAGCACCTCACCGATTACAAGGGCTGAACGCCCCTCTTCAACCACGAGGCAACGCGCGATGGACACGACCGGACTCAGGGAGCGGGCGGAGGCCTGGCGCAAGGCGGATCCGGATCCGGAGACCCAGGCGGAGCTGGCCAATGTGCTCGCGAAGTCGGACTGGGCGGACCTGGCGGACCGCTTCGCGCAGGACCTGGAGTTCGGCACGGCCGGCCTGCGCGGCGTGCTGGGCGCCGGACCCAACCGGATGAACCGCGCCGTCGTGCGCCGCACCACCGCGGGCCTGGCGCGCTACCTCAAGGCCACCGTGCCGGACGTCACCACGCGCGGCGTGGTGGTGGGCCGTGACGCTCGCCGCTTGAGCAAGGAGCTGGCGGAGGACACCGCCGCCGTGTTCATCGCGGAGGGCATCCCCGCGCACGTCTTCCCGGAGCCGGTGCCCACGCCCGTCACCGCGTTCGCCGTGCTGCACCTCAACGCCGCCGCCGCGGTGATGGTGACCGCCAGCCACAACCCGCCCGAGTACAACGGCTACAAGGTCTACTGGGGCAACGGCGCGCAAATCGTCCCGCCGCAGGACGTGGGCATCGCGGACGCCATCGCGAAGGTGGAGCCCGCCAATGAAGTCCCCCTGCTCACGCCCGCGCAAGGGCGCGCGAAGGGACTGTGGCGCGACCTGCCGGAGGACGTGGGCCACGCGTACCTGCGCGCCATCCTGGACCTGCGCCTGTACCGCAAGGGCAGCGACACGCTGTCCCTCGTCTACACCGCCATGCACGGGGTGGGCGGCGCGTGGGCGGCGCTGGCGCTCAAGGAGGCGGGCTTCCCGCGCGTCACGCCGGTGGCCGAGCAGCAGCAGCCCGACGGCCGCTTCCCCACCGTGCGCTTCCCGAACCCCGAAGAGCCGGGCGCCATGGACCTGTCCATCGCCACCGCGGAGCGCGTGAAGGCGGACGTGGTGCTGGCCAACGACCCGGACGCGGACCGGCTGGCGGTGATGGCGCGGGATGCCTCCGGGAAGCTGCGCCTGCTCACCGGCAACGAGGTGGGCGTGCTCCTGGGCCACTACGTCCTCACGCAGGGGACGAAGCGCGCGCGCCCGCACGTCGTCACCACCATCGTGTCCTCCACGCAGCTGGGCGAAATCGCGCGCGGGCTGGACGCCGCGTACGACGAGGTCCTCACCGGCTTCAAGTGGATCGCCAACCGCGCGCTGGAGCGCACGGCGAAGGAAGGCACGCAGTTCGTCTTCGGCTACGAGGAGGCGCTCGGCTACACCGTGGGCACCGCCACGCGCGACAAGGACGGCGTGGGCGCGGCCCTGGTCGTCGCGGACATGGCCGCCTGGTGCCAGGCGCGCGGCACCACCGTCCTGGGCTACCTGGAGGAGATCCAGCGCCGCTTCGGCCTGCATGTGGGCGCCCAGCGCAACGTGACGCTCCCGGGCGCCGCCGGTGCGCAGACCATCCGAGCCATCATGCAGGCCTTCCGCGCGTCGCCGCCCGCGAACATCGGCGGCACCCCGGTGAGCAGCGTGCGCGACTACGAGAAGGGCGAGGGCGGCCTGCCTCCGTCCAACGTCGTCGCCTTCGTGCTGGAGGGCGGCGGACGCGTCACCCTGCGCCCCTCCGGCACCGAGCCGAAGATCAAATACTACTTCGAGCACAAGGAGACGCCCGCCCCCGGCGAGCCGCTCCCCCAGGCCCGCCAGCGCGCGGAAGCGAAGCTGTCCGCCCTCATCGACGCCTTCCTGGCGCTGGCGCGCGAGCGCGGCCAGCCGGCCTGAGTCCTGAATCACCCTTCAACTCAACCCACAGGGTCGTGGCTCCCGTGCCGTGGCCCTTTGCTGAAAGGAACCTCGTGAAGCGCTTGATTCCTGGTTTCCTCCTGGCCGTGCTCCTGGCCGTCCCCGGCACCGCGATGGCTCGCGGTCAGGGCTGGTCCCTGCTGGCGGCGGAGACCGTCGGCTCCGGCCGCAACGTGTTCAGCGCGCAGATTGGCTACCCGGGCTTGTCGCTGGGCCTGCTGCACGGCGGCTCGGACAACGTCGATATCGGCGGCAAGTTCAGCTTCAACTGGGGCCGTGAGGGCCTGGTGGACGCGTCCGACGCGGGCCTCAAGCTCCAGGGCTGGCTGCGCGTGATGATCGCCCGGACGGACAAGGTGGCCTTCGGCATCACCTTCCAGCCGGGGCCGTTCGTCTACTTCCCCCGAGGGAACACGATGTTCGGCATGGCGCTGCCGGTGGCGTTCGTGGTGGGCATCCCGGTGGGCAGCGCGCTGATGATCAACGCCGGCATCGACGTGCCGTTCAACGTCTACTTCGGCGAGGGCATCGGGCCGGTCATCCCCATCCTCTTCGGAGGCGGCCTGGAGTACTACGTGAACAACAACCTCAACGTGAACTTCAACCTGCGGCTGGGGCCCTCCATCGTCCCGCGCTTCGACGACAGCTACTTCACGATGGAAGCGCTGGCGGGCGTGGCCTACCGCTTCTAGCCGGCGTCACGCGGGCGGGGACGTGCTTCCCCGCCCGTGTGGTGGCTTCGAGCGGTTACCAGGACGACGTCTGCTCGGGCAGCTCCACCGTGAAGGTGCTGCCCAGGTTGACGCGGCTCTTCACGGTCAGCTTGCCGCCCATGCTCTCCACCAGGGTGCGCGCCACCGTGAGGCCCAGGCCCACGCTCTTCTCCGGGGCCTTGGTCGTGTAGTACGGCGAGAAGATGGCCTGCATCTCGTCCTCGAAGATGCCGATGCCGGTGTCCTTCACGAAGAGCTGGGGGCCGAACTCGCCGAACATGTCCGGCAGCTCCACGCCCACCTGCACCACGCGCGGCCGGTCCTTCACGTCCTCCACGGCGTCCACCGCGTTGCAGACCAGCTCCGTCACCACCTGCTCCACCTGACGGCGGTTGAACACGACGGCGATGGGGTCCTCCGGCAGCACCGCGCGCACGTCCGCGCGGCCCAGGCGCCCGGCGGCGCGCAGGCGCGACACCACCTCCGGCACCACCTCCCGCAGGTCGAAGCGCTGGATGTCCTTGGGGCCCGAGGGGCCCAGGGACAGCAGGTGCTGGCCGTGCAGGCGCATCTGCTCACCCGCCACGCCCAGCTTGAGCAGCTCCTCCGAGTCCGGCGGCAGCCCCTGGGCGGCGCGGGCGCGCACATGCTCCAGCGCCCGCTGCAGGCCCACGCCCAGCTGGTCCATCTGCGTGGCCAGGTCGGCGGCCAGCGTGCCCACGCGCGCCAGGCGCTCCATCCGAACCCAGCGCGTGCGCGGGTCCTGGAGCACTTCCTGGAGGCCGCCCTGCTCGCGGTGCGCCTTGAGCTCCAGCAGCGTGTGGACGCGCACCTTCAGCTCCAGCGGGTCCAGCGGTTCGGTGGTCAGCAAGTCGTCCACACCTGCCTCCATCACCTCGCGGCGCGTCTGGCGGTCCGCGGAAGGCGTGAGCATGAGGATGGGGAACTGCGGCGGGGAGAGTTCCTCGCGAAGGCGCCGGTACGCGGCCAGGCCCACCGTGCGGGCCCGCTCCACGTCCAGCAGCACCAAGTCCGCGGAGTGGCGCGACACCGCCTCCAGCGCGGCCGTCGTCCCGCGCGCGGGCAGCACGTCGTAGCCCGCCGGAGTCAGGATGGAGCGCACCCGCTCGATTCCGCCGGATTCCACGTCGACCGCGATGACCCGCGGGCGCTGGGGTGACGTCGAGCCTGTTCCCGTCGTCTGCATGTTCATGCCACCCCAGCCTGGAAACCGGACCGGCCAACGCCCGCAGGCGCTGCCCCGAACCCGGGGGACCGCGTCCCGGAAACGCTCAGGCCTGGATCCTGCGCCTGCTCGCTATCCGCTACGCAATCCGACATGGTCGCACTCCCATGCCAGCGGCATGCCGGACGTCCACCCAACGGCAGATCAGCCCACACTGGAAAGACGGAAAAGCGTGATCCAATAAGGTCAGGGGGTTGGCGGCCCGCTGAAGGATGACCTGACGCATCAGGGCAGGTGAGCGCTTCAGATTTGGCAGGTCGAACCTGACCAAAAGTGAATCCCGACCCGGGTCGCGAATTACCCGTTCCCTCTCAAAATGGTCAGCGGGATTCCTGCTCGAACGGGGTGCCCAGCGCGGCGGGGGCGTGGCCCCGCTGGCCCTGGAGCGCGAGGACGAGGAGGGTCAACAGGTAGGGCAGGGCGAGCAGGAAGCCCTGGGGAACCAGGTCGAGGAGCCAGGGAGCGCTGGAGGCCAGTCCGATTCTCAACGCGTTGCCGGCGGCGAAGAAGAGCGCGGCGGCGAAGGCGCCCACCGGCGTCCAGCGGCCGAAGACCATGGCGGCCAGGGCCATGAAGCCCAGGCCGGAGGGCGTGTGCTGTTCGAAGCGGTCCAGGACGGTGGTGGACAGCACCGCGCCGCCCAGGCCCGCCATCATCCCGCCGCCCAGCACCGCGCCCCAGCGCAGGGCGGGCACGGACAGGCCCAGCGTGGCCACCGCGTGCGGCTTGTCGCCCACGGCGCGCAGGCGCAGGCCCAGCGGCGTGCGCGACAGGAGCAGGTGGAAGACGAAGGGCAGGGTGAGCGCCAGGTACGTGGGCGCCGCGTGGCCGGACAGCGCGCCCAGCAGCGGGACCTGGGACAGGCCCGGGATGTTCCAGCGCGACAGCTGGGTGATGGAGGGCGTGCCGTTGGGGCCGAAGAACGACTCCAGCAGGTAGGTGCCGCCGGCCATGGCCACCAGGTTGAGGGCCATGCCGGAGACGACCTGATCCGACCGCCAGCGGATGCTGAGGAAGCCATGCACCGCGGCGATGCCCGCGCCCGCGGCCATGCCCACCCCCACCGCGAGCGGCGTGGGCATCACGAGCGCCGCCACGGCCGCGCAGAAGGCGCCAGTGCGCATCATGCCCTCGACGCCCACGCTCACCACGCCCGCGCGCTCGGAGAGCATGGCGCCCAGCGCGGCGAACACCAGGGCGGGGGCCGCGTCCAGGGTGGAGAAGAGGAGCGAGTGGAGCACCTCAAACACGGGGCACCTCCACTCCGGCCTGGGCCGGGCCCTGGGCCTGCGCGCGCTTCTGGCGCCGCGCCAGCAGGGCGAGCCACACCATGCGGCCCGCGACGAAGAGCAGCGCGAAGCCCTGGATGAGCTCCGGGAAGCTCTTGTGCACGCCGAGCAGCTGCATGCGCGTGCCGCCCGCGCGCAGCACGCCGAAGACGGCCGCGGACAGCGCCGCGCCCAGCGGGTGGTTGTTGCCGATGAGCGCGATGGCGATGCCGTCGAAGCCGTACGGGGCGCCCAGCGAGCCCGGATAGCGGCCCTCCGTGCCCAGCACCAGCACCGCGCCCGCCAGGCCCGCCAGCGCGCCCGCGAGCGCCATGGCCCCGCCCGCGCGCCACAGCGTGGGGATGCCGGCTGCGCGGGCCGCTTCCGGGGTGAGGCCCACGGCGCGCGTCTCGTAGCCGGAGCGCGAGCGGGTCAGCCACACCCAGACGCCGAACGCAGCGGCGAGCGCCAGCGGGAAGCCCAGGTTGAGGCGCGAGCTGTCCCCCAGCAGCCGGGGCAGCTGCGCGGAGGGGAGGATTTCGGCGGTGCCGGTGATGGACGACGCGCCCTCCGCCACGGCGCGCAGCGGGCCGATGACGAGCCAGTTGTCCACCAGGCTCACCGCCACCCAGTTGAGCATGATGGTGGAGATGACCTCGTGCACGCCGCGCTTGAGCTTCAGCACGCCGGCAATGCTCGCCCACGCCGCGCCCGCCAGCGCCGCCGCGATGAGGGCCAGCGGGACGTGGAGCAGGCCGGGCAGCGACACGTGCGCGCCCACGAGCGCCGCGGCCAGCGCGCCCCAGATCATCTGTCCCTGCGCGCCGATGTTGAACAGGCCCACCTTGAAGGCCACCGCCACGGACAGGCCGGTGAGGGTGAGCAGCGCGGCCTTCATCGCGGCCTCGCCCAGGGGGCGCAGCACGGTGGTGGCACTGCCGCCGTCCAGGAACGCGGGCCAGTTGCCCACGCCGCCCCAGAGCATCTGGAGATAGGCGCGCGTGGCGGTGTCCACGTCGCGCGTGATGGCGATGAGGAACCAGCACACCGCGAGCGCCAGCAGCACGGAGAGCACCGACGGCAGCACCTGCCGCGTCCGCTCACCCATGGCTTCCCTCCGCGCCCAGCATGCGGCGGCCCAGCTCGCGCTCGTCCAGGTCCTTGCGCGGGAAGTGCCCCGTCACGCGGCCTTCGTAGAGGACGTAGACGCGGTCGGACAGGGACAGCACCTCCTCCAGGTCCAGCGACACCATCACCACTCCCGCACCCCGCGCCTTCGCGTCACGAAGGCGTTCATGCACCTGCGCCACCGCGCCGATGTCCAGACCGCGCGTGGGCTGCACGACGACGAGCAGCTTCGGATCCGCGTCCAGCTCGCGCGCCACCACGACCTTCTGCTGATTGCCGCCGGACAGCGCCTGGAGCGCCACCACCGGGTCGTTCGGGCGCACGTCGTAGGCGGTCAGCAGCTGGTTCGTGCGCTCGCGGCGGCCCTTGAAGTCCACCCACGGCCCGCGCGCGAACGGCGGCTGGCGGTGCCGGCCCAGGGCCACGTTCTCCTCCACCGTCATCGCCTTCACCACCGCGCGGGCCAGGCGGTCCTCGGGGACGTGGCCCACGCCGCGCGCCTTCGCCAGCGCCGGGGTCAGCCCCGCGAGCGGACCGCCGAGCAGCGTGCCTTCGCCGCCGTCCAGCTTGCGCAGGCCCGTGAGCACCTCCGCCAGCTCGCGCTGTCCGTTGCCGTCCACCCCAGCGATGCCGACGATTTCTCCCGCGCGCACGGTGAGGCTCACGCCCTGGAGCGCCGGACGGCCGTTGTCGCCCGTGGCCCGCAGGTCCTTCGCTTCGAGCATGACCGGGCCCGCCGAATCCGTGAGCGCGTCAGGTTCAACGGGCGCGGGAGGTCGCGCCTCCGCCACCCCCGTCGTTCCGGTGCCCGAAAGGCCGCTGGTCGCGACCGCCGTCGCGGGCACGCCGGTCATGGCGGCACCCTTGGAACCCTCGCCCACCATCAGCGCGGCCAGCGCGGAGACGGTGGTCTCGCTGGCGCGCACCTCCGCCACGGTGCGGCCCCGGCGCATCACCGCCACGCGGTCCGCCACGCCCAGCACTTCCTTCAGCTTGTGGCTGATGAGCACCACCGTGCGGCCCTGCGCCACCAGCCCGCGCATCACCTGCGACAGCTCGTCGGACTCCTGCGGCGTGAGCACGGCGGTGGGCTCGTCCAGGATGAGCACCTGCGCGCCCCGGTGCAGCGCCTTGACGATTTCGACCTTCTGCTGCGAGCCCACCGTGAGCGTGTCCACGCGGGCCCGCGGATCCAGCTGGAAGCCGAAGCGCTTCGCGGTGGCCGCCACCTCGTCACAGGCGCGGTCCAGGTCCAGCAGGCCGCGCTTCGTGGGCTCTCGGCCCAGCACCACGTTCTCCGCCACCGTCAGCGTGGGCACGAGCATGAAGTGCTGGTGCACCATGCCGATGCCCTTCGCGATGGCATCGCGCGGGCTCTTGAAGCGCACCGGCTTGCCGTCCATCAGGAACGTGCCCGCGTCCGGGTGGTAGAGCCCGTACAGCACGTTCATCAGGCTGGACTTGCCCGCGCCGTTCTCGCCCACCACGGCGAGCAGCTCCCCCGGGACGATGTCCAGCGACGCGTCCTCCAGGGACACGCACGACCCGAAGCGCTTCGCGATGTGCTGGAGGGAGATCAGGGCTGCGCGACCTGGAAGGAGGACAGCTCCGCCTGGGTGCCCGGCACGACAATCTTCCCGGCGAGGATCCGCTGCCGCAGCTCCTCCACCTTCTGGAGCGCCTCCGCCTTGCCCGGGAACTCCACGCGCACGTCCGCCATGCCCACGCCGTTCTCCTTGAGGCCCAGCACCTGCTCACCCGCCGTCAGCTTGCCGTCCACCAGCTCCTTCGCCGCCTGGTACACGGCCAGGTCGCTGTGCTTCACCATGGACGTGAGGATGGCGTCCGGCGCCAGGTGCGACTGATCCGAGTCCACGCCGATGGCGAACACCGTCTTGCCCGCCGCGCGCGCCTCCTTCACCGCCTGGATGACGCCCAGGCCGTCCGTGCCCGCCGCGTGGAAGATGACGTCCGCGCCCTTGGCGATGAGGTCCTGCGCCACTTCCTTGCCCGCGGACACGCTGTTGAAGCTGCCCGTGTACACGGCCATCAGCGCGTCCGCCGCCTTCGCGTTCGTGGTGCGCACGCCCGCGCGGTAGCCCACGTCGAAGCGCTTGATGAGGGGCACCTCGATGCCGCCCACGAAGCCCACCTTGTTCGTCTTCGTGACGAGCCCCGCCAGCGCGCCCACCAGGAAGCTGCCCTCCTGCTCCTTGAACAGCACCGTGCGCACGTTGGGCAGCGACTTGGGCTTGCCCTGCGCGTCCATCAGCTGGCTGTCGATGAGCAGGAACTTCGCGTCCGGGTTCTCCGTGGCCACGTCGCGCACCGCGTTGGCCAGCAGGTACCCGTTGCCGATGGTCAGCTTCGCGCCCTGTTCCACGAGCAGCTGGAGGTTGGGGGCGTAGTCCTCCTGCGCCTTGCTCTGGAGCACCAGCGGCTGCACCGGCAGCGCCTTCACTTCCGGTGCGAGCGCCGCGAGGTCGGAGGAGATGGACTGACGCACTTCGCCAGCGGGGGCGTCCACGTACTTGCCGCCCTCGTACTTCTTGCCGGCGGCCCACAGCTCCAGGCCGCGCAGGGACGCGTCGTTGAACGAGTGATCACCCCGGCCGCCCACGTCGATGACGAGCCCTACGACGACGGGCTTTCCCTCGGGGGGCTTCGTGGCGGTGGAAGTCTGGGAGGGGGCCTTGGGGGCGTCCTCGGACTTCTTGGAACAGGCGCACAGGAGCGCGGCCAGGGCGAGCACGTGGAGTCGGCGGAGCATCATGGGGCCCGCTATCTACCAGATGCCGCCGGGGCTTTCCCTTCCCGCGAGGGGTGCATGGGGAGGGGACTTCCTGCTATGGCCTTGCCCCGTGCAACCCTACGAGCTCATCAAGGCCAAGCGCGACGGCGGCAAGCTGGACCCGTCCGACATCCAGGCGTTCATCCAGGCGTACACCGCCGGCACCGTGGCCGACTACCAGATGGCCGCCATGTGCATGGCCATCTTCTTCAAGGGGCTGGACTCCAGGGAGCTGGGGGCGTGGGCCCGCGCCATGCTCCACTCCGGTGAGGTGCTGGACCTCTCCGACACGCCGGCCATCAAGGTGGACAAGCACTCCACGGGTGGCGTGGGCGACAAGGTGTCCCTGAGCCTGGCGCCCCTGGCGGCGGCCTGCGGCGTCCCCGTGCCCATGATTTCCGGACGTGGCCTGGGCCACACCGGCGGCACCCTGGACAAGCTGGAGTCCATCCCCGGCTTCAACGTGAACCTGTCCACCGCGGACTACCGCCGGCTGGTGCGCGAGGTGGGGTGCTGCCTCATCGGCCAGACGGCCCAGGTGGCCCCCGCGGACAAGAAGCTCTACGCGCTGCGCGACGTGACGGCGACGGTGGACTGCATCCCGCTCATCGCGTCGTCCATCATGAGCAAGAAGCTGGCGGAGGGCATCGACGCGCTGGTGCTCGACGTGAAGGTGGGCAGCGGCGCCTTCATGAAGACGGCGGACGACGCGCGCGTGCTGGCCCGCACCATGATTGGCCTGGGCGCGGAGATGAACCGCAAGGTCGTGGCCCTGCTCACGGACATGGATCAGCCCCTGGGCCGCCAGGTGGGCAACGCCCTGGAGGTCCGCGAGGCCGTGGACATGCTCCGTGGCGAGGCGCCCGACGACTACACCGAAATCACCTACGCCCTGACGGCGGAGATGCTGGTGCTGGGCAAGAAGGCCGCCACGGTGGAAGAGGCGCGCGGGATGCTGCGCCGCTCCGTGGAGGACGGCAGCGCCATCAAGAAGCTCAAGGAAATCGTCCAGTCGCAGGGCGGTGACCCGCGCTCCATCGACGACTACTCGCTGCTGCCCACGGCGAAGGCCACGACGGACGTGGTGGCGCCGCGCGACGGCTTCGTCACCGGCATCCACACGGAAGGCGTGGGTCTGGCGGCGGTGGCGTTGGGCGCGGGGCGGCAGCGGGTGGACAGCAAGATCGACCCGGCCGTGGGCTTCACGCTGCTCAAGAAGGTGGGCGACACGGTGAAGCAGGGCGAGCCCCTGGTGCAGGTGCACTACAACGACGCCGGTCCGGTGGAGGGCGTGAAGGCGCGGCTGCTCGCGGCCTACCAGTTCGGCGACCGGGCGCCCGCGGCCCGCCCGCTGGTGCTGGAGCGTCTGGAGTAGTTACGCAATCCCCATGGCCTCCACGTTCCGCGACCTGCTGTCGGAAGTGAAGAAGGAGATCCGCGAGGTCTCCCACGAGCACGTCCACCAGCTCCTGGGCTCGGGCGCGAAGGTGAAGCTCGTGGACGTGCGCGAGGCCGACGAATACGCGGGCGGCCGGCTCCCAGGCGCGGTGCACATCCCCCGGGGCTACCTGGAGCTGCGCATCGAGGAGAAGGCGGCCCGCGACGAGGAGCTGGTCCTCTACTGCGCGGGTGGCACCCGGTCCGCGCTCGCGGCCCGCACGCTGCGGGAGATGGGCTACACGCGCGTGTCCTCGCTCGCGGGTGGCTACAACCGCTGGAGCGACGCGGCCCTCCCGGTGGAGAAGCCCGTCGTCCTCTCCGCCGAGCAGAAGGAGCGCTACCGCCGCCACCTCATCCTCCCGGAGGTAGGGGAGGAGGGACAGGCGCGGCTGCTCAAGTCGAAGGTCCTGTTGCTGGGCGCGGGCGGGCTGGGCTCACCGGCGGCGCTGTACCTGGCCGCAGCGGGCGTGGGCACGCTGGGCGTGGTGGACGCGGACGTGGTGGACCTGAGCAACCTCCAGCGTCAGGTGCTGCACACCCTGGAGCGCCGGGGGCAGCCCAAGGTCCAGAGCGCGAAGGCCGCCATCGAGGCGCTCAACCCGGACGTGAAGGTGGTGCCGTTCCAGGAGCGGCTCACCACCGCCAACGTGGAGCGCGTCCTCGCGGACTTCGACCTGGTGCTGGACGGCGGGGACAACTTCCCCACGCGCTACCTGCTCAACGACGCGTGCGTGCTGATGGGCAAGCCCAACATCCACGGCTCCGTGTTCCGCTTCGAGGGGCAGGTGACCACCTTCCTCCCCGGCCAGGGGCCCTGCTACCGTTGCCTCTACCCCGCGCCGCCCCCGCCTGAGCTGGCGCCGTCGTGCGCGGAAGCCGGCGTGCTGGGCGTGCTGCCGGGGCTCATCGGGATGCTCCAGGCCACGGAGGCCCTCAAGCTCCTGCTCGGGGTGGGGGAGTCGCTGGTGGGGCGGCTGCTCACCTTCGACTCGCTGGGCACCCGCTTCCAGGAGCTCAAGTTGCGCCGTGACCCGGAGTGCCCCGTGTGCGCGCCGGGGGCGAAGGTGGAGCTCATCGATTACGAGCAGTTCTGCGCCACGGGGGCCTGAGCGGCGCCTGAGCGGCGCCTGAGCCCCTGGGGGGATGCATTTTCAGGAGCAACTGGGTAGACGGGCCCGCGTATGATGCGCCGGCCTGGACCCGGGGGCGGTGGTTGAACGCGACCCGGGTCGGATACGAGAGCGGCAGCGGCAGGGAGACGACGGCGATGTCCGAGCAGAACGAGAACCAGGACTCCAGGGCAGGAGAGGACCGGCGCGATTCGCCCCGTGTCCCCATGCGTCTGAAGGTCCGGCGGGAGGGGGCGGATGCCTTCCTGGACCGCGCAGGGGATCTGTCCCTGGGCCTGTCTCTT
>NZ_RAWF01000221.1:0-16743 GCF_003612075.1 Corallococcus sp. CA041A | reverse complement strand
GGGGGACGGGATGCAGGGGGACGCGCTGCTGGGCTCGGCGAAGGCCGCGGCCCTGGCGGCGGCGCCAGGAGAGACACGGGTCAGCGGGCCTTCGATGTACCGGCTGGCGCTGGGTGAGCGTTCAGTGGTGGTGGCGGACGCGGCGCTGATGCGTCTGTTCGAATTGCTGCGCCGGCTGGCGGCGAGCCCCCTGCCGGTGCTCATCCATGGCGAGACGGGGGCGGGAAAGGAGAACGCGGCGTGGGCGGTGCATCACTGGTCGCCGCGTTCGGCGCAGCCCTTCGTGGCGCTCAACTGCGCGGCGCTGCCGGAGAGCCTGGTGGAAGGGGAGCTGTTCGGCCACGAGCGGGGCGCGTTCTCAGGCGCGGACCGGGCGCGCGCGGGCCTGCTGGAGCGGGCCAGTGGCGGCACGTTGTTCCTGGACGAGGTGGCGGAGCTGTCGCTGCCCATCCAGGCCAAGCTGCTGCGCGCGTTGGATCAGCAGGTGATCACCCGGCTGGGCGATTCGCGCGAGCGGCCCGTGGACCTGCGCGTGGTGGCGGCCACGCACCGCGTGCTGGCGGACGAGGTGAAGGCGGGGCGCTTCCGGCAGGACCTGTTCTTCCGCCTGTCCGCGGCGGTGGTGATGTTGCCGCCGTTGCGAGACAGGCCCCGCGAGCTGCCGTTGCTGGCGCGGGCGTTCCTGGAGGACGCCTGCGCGAGGGCAGGGCGCCCGCCGCTGCACCTGTCCGCCGCGACCATGGAGGTGCTGGGCGCGCACGCGTGGCCGGGCAACGTGCGCGAGTTGAAGAACACGGTGGAGTACGCGGTGGCCACGTCTCCGGGGCCGGTGGTGGAGCCATCGCACCTGCCGGAGTCCCTGCGGGCGCTGCCTCCACCCGAGCCGGAGGCGGTGCGCGCCGAGGAGGGCGGCACGGAGGCGCCGAGGGTGTTCCAGAACCTGGCGGAGGAGCTGCGGACGCTGGAGCGGCAGCGGATGGTGGAGGCGCTGGAGGCGACGGGTGGGGTGCAGACGCGTGCGGCGCAGCTCATCGGGATGCCGCTGCGCACGTTCGCGTTCAAGCTGAAGCAGCACCGCATCGCACCCTCACGAGGCCGGGTCGCGGCGGGTGAATGAGGAGCGAGCCGCTTCCAGCATGGCAGCCGCCCGCGACGTTCGGGGAGTACCGTCTGTTGCAGCCGCTGGGACGGGGCGCGATGGGGGAGGTGTACCTCGCGCACGACACGGTGCTGGACCGGCTGGTGGCGGTGAAGTTCATCGCGGGCGTCGCGCCGGATGAAGTGCAGCGCGAGCGCTTCCGCACGGAGGCGCGGGCCATCGCGAGGGTGCAGCATCCGAACGTGGTGGGCATCCACCGCGTGGGCGAGGTGAAGGACCGGCCCTATCTCGTCTCGGAGTTCTTGAGAGGGGACAGCCTGGACCGGCTGGCCCGGCCGGTGCCCTGGACGCGGGTGCTGGAGATTGGCATCGGGCTGGCGAAGGGGCTCGCGGCGGCGCATCGGCAGGGGGTGCTGCACCGGGACCTCAAGCCCGCGAACGCGCTGCTGACCGAGGACGGTCAGGTGAAGCTGCTCGACTTCGGCGTGGCGAAGCTGCTCGACGTGGCGATGGCGCCCGTCGGGCCCGTGCGCCCACCGGAAGGAGCAGGTGCCCTGCTCGTGGAGGGTGCGGCGACGGTGGATCTGCCCGGCGTGGAGGATTCGCGACGGACCTCGACCGTCGATGTGCCGAGGCAGGGGGCCGCCACGGGCCGTCCAGGGACGGCGGCCTCGGATCCTGGCCTCGCACTGCGGACCGCGACGTCGACGCCACTCCCGCCGGAGCGCCTCCTCGGTCCCGCGGACCTGCTGTCCACGGGCCGCATCGGGACACCGCTCTACATGGCCCCGGAGGTCTGGCGAGGAGAACCGGCCACGGTCCGCAGCGATCTCTTCTCGCTGGGCGTGCTCCTCTACGAGCTGTGCGGCGGCCCCACGCCCGGACCGCTCGCGGAGGCCCCGCGACTCCCCCGAAGCTTCGAGCCCCTGGACGTCGTGGTCCCCGGCGCCGATGCGACGTTCGCCGCCATCCTCGCCCGCTGCCTCGCGCATGATCCGTTCGCGCGCTTCGAATCCGCGGACGCCCTGCGCGAAGCCCTGGAGTCCATCACCTCGCGCGGCGTCACTCCGGCCATCGCGCCCCCGCGTCCACGGTGGCTGCGCATCACCCGCGTGCTCGCGCTCCCGGGGCTCGCGGTGGCCATCCTCGCTGGCGGCGACTGGTGGGGCGAACGTTCCCGGCGCATCGACGCGGAGAAGGCCATGGCCTCCGCCTCCTCCATCCTCGACGAAGGCCGCGCCCTGGACGCCCGCATCGAAGTCCTCCGCACGGAGGCCTTCACCGCGTTCGACACCGACCACTCCTCCGAAGCGGAGGCCTCCTGGGCCCAGGCCCTGGAGCTGGGCGCGAAGCAGGCCCGCCGCTACGAAGACGCCAGCACCGTCCTCGAAGCCGCGCAGACACGCGTGGGCCGGGGCTCGAACCTCGCCCTGGATCAACGCGTCGCGGAGGTCCTCCTCCAGCGGATCCTCTTCGCGGAGCGCGACCGCGAAGCCGGCGTCCTGACCACGCTGACCCAACGCCTGAACGAACTGGACCCGAGCGCCCGCACGAGCCGGAAGCTGACCGCCCCCGTCCGGATGGAGCTGGACAGCGAACCCCCTGGCGCCGTCATCCAGGTTGAATCCTTCGAGCCCCAGCCCGGCGGCCCGCCGCGCTGGTCCGAGCCCAGGGCCTTCGACAAGACGCCCATGACCTCCGGCCTCACGCTGGGGCCCGGCTCGCACCGGCTGACCTTCACGCTCCCGGACCGGCCGCCCGTCCGCTACCCGGTCATGCTCACGCGCGGAGAGACCTTCCAGGCGAAGGTCCCCATCCCCGAACGCGTCCCGGACGGCTACGTCTACGTGCCCCCCGGCCGCTTCCTCTACGGCAGCGGCGACGACGAGACCATCCGCCGCACCGTCATCCGCACGCGCCCGATGCACCGGCTCACCACCGGCGGCTTCCTCATCGCGCGCCACGAAGTCACCTACGCGGACTGGCTCGCCTGGCTGCGCGAACTGCCCGCCTCCGAGCGCGCCGCGCGCAGGCCCCGGGGCACCAACTACTTCGGCACCATCGAGCTGCGCCCGGCCAACGACAGCACCTGGACCTTCCACCTGGAGCACGAAGGCGTCACGTACCAGGCGAGGGAAGGGGAGCCCCTGAGCTACCAGGACCGCACCCTGCGCGCCGAACAGGACTGGCGCCGCTTCCCCGTGTCCGGCATCTCCTGGGAGGACGCCCGCGCGTACACCGCGTGGCTGGATGCCACCGGCCGGCTGCCCCACGCACGCCTGTGCTCCGAACGCGAATGGGAGCGCGCGGCCCGGGGCGCGGATGGACGCGACTACCCGCACGGCCCGGTGCTCGCGCCGGATGACGCCAACTTCGACGCCACCTACGGCCGCAAGCCGCGCGCCTTCGGGCCGGACGCGGTGGGTTCGCATCCCGCGTCGGACAGCCCCTTCGGTGTGGCGGACCTGTCCGGCAACGTGTGGGAATGGCTGGTGACGGACACGAACAGCACGCCTGCGTACGGCGGCGGTTCGTTCTACCAGGACGCGCTCACCGCCCGCGCCCTCAACCACGGCGACGGCGAACCCCGCACACGCTTCCCCTTCATCGGGATGCGCGTGTGCGCGTCCATGCCCTGACCCCATGACTCAGAGGTCGCGCGCCGGCAGCTGTCCCACCGCCGGCAGGTAGCCCAGCTCACGGACGAGGAAGAACCCGGGCTGGGCCTGCGTGGAGGTGGCGTAGACGCCCGGCGCCACCAGGGACCGCCACAGCTTCAGCGGCCGGCGCTGGCCCGCGCTGGTGACGTCCACGGAGCTGTACACGAAGCCTTCGATGCCCTGGTCCCCGTTGAGGGGCTGGAGGGCGAAGCCCGCCAGGCGTTCGCACTGGTGATCGTCCGTGAGCAGGTAGCGCCCGGTGCTGTTCGCGCACCGGTACAGCGGCTTGATGAGGCTGCCCATGCGCGCGCGGATGTCGGCCGGCAGCTTCGAGGAGAGGATGGGCCCCTCCTTGCGCTGCGGCGTGAACGGCGTCACGTCCGCCGCTCCGTCCGCATCCAGGTCCAGGTGGATGCCGGTCACGCTGCTGCCGCCTTCGATGGTCGACTCATCCACCGTCACCGCGGTGGTCGTCACGTAGCTGTTGGCGGCATCCTTGAACATCACCAGCGACCGGTCGATGAAGAGCGAATAGGACACGAGCAGCGTCGAGCTGGCATACGCCGACAGGTTCAGGGACTCGCAGGGCCGCGTCGCACGCGGGGCCAGGAGGAGCTTGCGGTTCACGCACGTGGCCTCCAGGGGAAGCGTGTCCCAGCGCTTCTTGCTCAGGCACAGCGGCCGCACTCCGCCGCAGTCATCCACCTTCCACACGGCCTCCAGGGAGTAGCCCTCCAGGGTGACCGGCAGGTTTCCTCCGTCCAGTTGGATCGCGTCATGGGGGCCCATGAACTTCAGCGGCGTCCCGTCCAGCGTGTTGCTCCGGCCCTCGCCGCAGTAGTCCGCCGTGGCCATGCGCGTGCACAGCTGGTGGTACTCCCGCGCGACGCCCTGCGAGGACGTCGCGTTCCAGGGCGGATAGCCCCAGTCGATGCACTTGGCGATGACGCCCCCGCCCACGAAGAACGGCTGGCTCGTGCCCTCGTCCTTCGGCGCGCAGGCGAAGGTGAAGTACTCATAATTGGGGATCAGCTCGCCACCCGTGGACCACGCATGCGGCACCGCGAGCGCGAATCCGCTGCCCGTGGGGCACAGCGCCTGGGGCGCCGCGTCCTCCGTGGACGCCGTCACGCGGTACTCCCAGAACGCCTTGCCGTCAGCCACGTTCTGGTCCGTGCACGGGAAGGTGGGCGCCGTGATGCCGACGTGGCACCGGACCTGATCGATGGTGAGCTTCACCGAGCGCCCCTCGAAGGGCGCGCGGAAGGACGTGCCCACGAGGCCTACCCCCTCCAGGACCCGCACCGGCATCGGGGGATTGCCACCCGTGCAGATCTGGACGCCGACCAGCCGCCCGCCAGACATCGCCGCCATGGGTGGCTCGCAAACCAGCCCGGTGGGAGGCGCGGAGACCTCGATGGAGTTCAACGGGATGTTCACGTTCTCGAAGCGCCCCGAGCCGTGCAGCTTCGTTCCCTGCGCGCTGTTCACCGGCGGCGGATCCGCCTCCGCGCCCAGGGCCGTCAGGAGCCCCATCGCCAGGCACCACCGCGTCAACGTCCTGCCGCTCGCCTTCATGTGTCCATCTCCACAGGCCTTCGAATCCGTGGGGCGCACCATCGCGTCCCCGCTGCATATGGAACGGACCGTGCGCGTGAAGTTGGCTACGGATTTCTGTTTTGTGCGGAGCGCGCAAACCTTGCCGTGCATGCAAGGATTGCCGTGCCGCGCATGCGAGGAGCGTGTGCAAGCCTTGCACGCTCCGAGCGCGGCGCGATGCGGCGGGCGATCCAGCTTCCGTGCCCGGGCGGCATCGCCCAAGATGCATTTCCTTCCGAATTTCCCCCGCATTTTTCCGCAAAGAGGAGGGGAGCATGGCCTTCCACCCCCGCGGCCTCGTGGCCGCGCTCGCGCTGTTCTCGCTGTCCGGTCCCGCCCTCGCGCAGGCCCCCGCCGCGCCGCCCAAGCCGCCCGCGAGTCCAGAGGATGAACGCGCCGCGTTCGTCCGGTCGCACTTCACGAAGTACGAGGTGCGCATCCCCATGCGCGACGGCGTGAAGCTCTTCACGACGTTCTACGTCCCCAACGACGCGAGCCCCCAGAAGCGCTACCCCGTGCTGATGATGCGCACGCCGTACTCGATTCCCCCCTACGGCGCGGGCCGCTATCCCAGGACCCTGGGCCTGCCCGGCTTCGAGAAGGAGGGCTTCATCTTCGCCTTCCAGGACGTGCGCGGCCGGTACATGTCCGAGGGCGAGTTCGTCAACGTGCGCCCCCACCGCGACACCAAGAAGGGCAAGGAGGTGGACGAGAGCAGCGACACGTACGACACCATCGACTGGCTGGTGAAGCGCGTGCCCCACAACAACGGCAAGGTGGGCATGTGGGGCGTGTCCTATCCGGGCTTCTACACGTCCGCGGGCGCCATCGATTCGCACCCCGCGCTCAAGGCGGTGTCGCCGCAGGCGCCCATCGCGGACTGGTTCTGGGACGACATGCACCGGCATGGCGCCCTCAACCTCCAGCTGGCGTTCAGCTTCTTCTCCGTCTTCGGAAAGCCCCGGCCCGCGCCCACGGATGACGTGGAGTGGAAGCCCTTCGACTTCGGCACCCCGGACGCCTACCAGTTCTTCCTGGACCTGGGCCCGGTGGCCAACGCGGACGCGAAGCACTTCCACGGTGACGTGGCCTTCTGGAAGGACATCACCGCGCACCCCAACTACGACGCCTTCTGGCAGGCGCGGAACCTGCTGCCGCACCTGAAGAACATCAAGGCGGCGGTGATGGTGGTGGGCGGCTGGTACGACACGGAGGACCTCTACGGGCCGCTGCGCACGTACGCCGCCATCGAGAAGCAGAACCCCGGCATCGCCAACACGCTGGTGATGGGCCCGTGGCCCCACGGCGGATGGATGCGCGGGGAGGGCGCGTCGCTGGGAGACGCGGACTTCGGCTTCCCCACCAGCGCCACGTATCAGGACCTGGTGCTGGCCTTCTTCAAGCAGCACCTGAAGGGAGGCCCGGACGCGGCCGTGCCGGAGGCGCTCGTCTTCGAAGGCGGCGCCAACCGCTGGCGCCAGCTGGACGCCTGGCCGCCCAAGGGCACAAAGGAGGCGCGCCTGTACTTCCAGCCCCAGGGCGCGCTGGCGTTCCAGGCCCCCAAGGCGGCGGCGCCGTCGTTCGACGAATACGTGAGCGACCCGGCGAAGCCCGTGCCGTACACGCAGGACCTGAGCCCCGGCTGGTCCAAGTCGTACATGACGGAGGATCAGCGCTTCGCCTCGCGCCGGCCGGACGTGCTCACGTACCAGACGGAGCCGCTGGAGAAGGACCTCACGCTCGCGGGCCCGCTGGAGGCGGAGTTGTGGGTTTCCACGACGGGCAGTGACGCGGACTGGGTGGTGAAGCTGGTGGACGTGAACCCCGGGAAGGTGCCCGGCTGGACGAAGGAGCAGGAGCAGTCCGGCGAGCACAACCGGGGCGCGCAGCAGACGCTGGTGCGAGGGGAGCCGTTCCGCGGCCGCTTCCGCGACAGCTACTCCCAGCCCAAGCCCTTCACGCCCAACGAGGTGACGAAGGTGCGCTTCGTCATCAACGACGTGTTCCACACCTTCCAGCGCGGCCACCGGCTGATGGTGCAGGTGCAGTCGAGCTGGTTCCCGTTCATCGACCGCAACCCGCAGACCTACGTGTCCAGCATCTACGAGGCGAAGCCCACCGACTTCGTGCGTGCGATGCACCGGCTGCACCACACGGCGGCCCAGCCCAGTGCGTTGAAGGTGAACGTCCTGCCCGCGTTGGACGAGTAGATCCCCGGTTCGCTCGCGCGCGGTCTGCTAGGCTGCGCGCGCGCCACCACGCGGGTGGCCCTTCACCGGGCCGCGCGCCACGACACGCCATGACGGGAGGGACATGACCGGTCACGACCGGCCCGACGCCGGGCGGGTGTTGCTCGACGGAAAGTTGGGGGAGGGGGGCGGCCACGTCCTCCGCTCCGCGCTGTCCCTGTCGCTCATCACCGGCCGTCCCTTCCATCTCAGCGGGCTGCGCGGGCACCGCGACCCGCCGGGGCTGCGTCCCCATCACCTGGCCTACGTGCGCGGCGCGGAGGCGCTGAGCGGCGGCACCAGCGAGGGCGCCTCCGTGGGCTCCACGGAGCTGCGCTTCACGCCCGGCCCGGTGCGCGCGGGGGACTACCTGCTGGAGGCCGGCGCGTCCGGCAGCACGCCCCGGCTCTTCCAGTGTCTGGTGTACCCGCTGGCGCTCGCGGGCGGCGGACGGCTCACGCTTCGAGGCGCCACGCACCCGCGGGGCGGGCCCAGCTTCCACGAGCTCGTCGGCGCGTGGCAGTCAGTGGCGCGCGCATACGGGCTGCCCGTTCAGCTGTCGCTCACCCACGCGGGCTTCCTTCCGGAGGGCGCGGGCGAGTTCACCGCGGAGGTGGGCGCCCCGGCCGAGCCGCCCGTGCGAGTGGACCTGCCCGCGCGCGGCGTGCTGCGGGAGGTGCGGGTGATGTCCGTCGTGGGCGGGCTGCCCTTCGCGGTGGCGGAGCGTCAGTCTCGCGCCGCGGTGGCCGCGCTGCGCGAGCGGGGCATCCTGGCGGAAGCGGACAACCGGCCGCTGGCGGTGACGCGCTCGCAGGGCTCCGCGACGCTCGTGCTGGCGCAGTTCGAGCACACCGTGGCGGGCTTCACGTCGCTGGGCGAGCGGGGCCTGGACGCCGAAGGGGTGGGGCGCGAGGCGGCGGAGGCGCTGACCCGCTTCATGGAGACGGGCGGCGCGCTCGACGAACACCTGGCGGAGCAGTTGCTGCTGCCGGCGGCGCTCCTGGCGTCAGGGAGGCTGGGGGCGGTGACGCCGGGCACCACGCGCTTCACCGCCGCTCGCATCACCGACGCGCTGACGGTCCAGGCGGAGGTGCTGCGGCGCTTCCTGCCGGTGCACCTTCAGGTGGATCCGGGCGGAAGCGTGGAGGTCCGCCCGGCGTGAGGAGGGAAGGGCGAGGCGCTTAAGCCTCGTCCTCGGTGGCGTTGCCACGGGCGCCGAAGGTGTTGGAGTCCGACATGTCCTTGACGGTGCCCCGGTAGGCGCGGATGGCGAAGGGCGCGGCGACGAGGAAGACGATGCCCACGAGGCCAATGGCCATCCAGGGAATGGGCGTCTCCTTGATCTGCACGTCCTTGCCGTAACCGTTGAGGTTGTTGCCCATGGCGCGCGCCTTGGCGGCGTCCTTCTCTTCCTGGGTCAACTCCTTGCGGTTCTGGAACTCCTGAGGCTGCCGGCGCTGGGGCTGCGCCAGGACAGCACCGCCCCAGACAAGGGCGAGGACGAGGACAAGCCGGGGGAGGGAGGGGGAGGGCATGGGCCTTCAGCCTAACAGAGCCTCCCGGCGCGGGTGAACAGGGGTTGCTTCGCCCGGCGCGGGGCGTTACGCGCGGCGCATGCTCCGCCTTCCCTTCCTCCTCCTGGCGAACCTCCTCCTGGGGCTGCGACTCCTCCTGGGCCTGCCCTTTCGTCTGATGGCGGCGCGCAAAAGACCCACTTGGATCCGCTTCCGGCTCGCGGGCGAGCTCCCGTACCGGCCGCGCCCCGTGCAACGTTTCCGTCTCGGCGGCGCCACGCCAGAGCCCGCCACGGTGACGTCACTGGAAGCGTTGGGCCGCGCACTCAAGGTGCTGGCCGCGGATCCGAAGGTGGAGGGCATCCTCCTGGAGTTGGAGGGCCTGGGCATCCCGGACGCCAAGCGCGAGGCCCTCCGTACCCTGCTGTCGGACTTCCAGGCCGCCGGCAAGCGGGTGGTGTCCTGGGCGGTGATGGTGGACACGGACGCCTACCCCGTATTGGGCGCGGCGGACGAGGTGCTGCTCGCCCCCATGGGCCGGGTGGAGCTGGTGGGCTACGCCGCCGAGGCCACGGTGCTGGGCGAGGCCTTCGGGCGGGTGGGCATCCACGCGCACTTCGCGCGGCGCGGTGACTACAAGACAGCGCCGGAGCTCTTCACGGACGGCAAGGTGTCCGACATCCAGCGCCAGACGCTGGAGACCTTCCTGGACGAGCGCTACGGCGTGCTGGTGGAGGCCATCTCCAGCGACCGGGGCAAGACGCCGGAGGAGGCGCGGGCGCTCATCGATTCAGGGCCCTACAGCGCGAAGCGGGCGCTGGAGGCGGGGCTGGTGGACGGGCTGGTCCACGAAGCGGACCTGGGCGCGCACCTGGGCCTGGAGGCGAAGAAGGACGAGGAGCCCCCGGTGCCCACGTATGACGCGTACCTGGCGACGCTCGCGTTCCCGCCGGTGAAGTGGCGCCGGCTGCGCCGCAAGCCCCGGCTGGCGGTGGTGGACGTGGCGGGCATCATCATCCCGGGCAGCGGCGGCGCGGGCCGGTTCGCGGCGGCGGACTCGGTGGTGAAGGCGCTGCGGAAGGCGGGGAGGGATCCGCGCGCGAAGGCGGTGGTGCTGGCGGTGGGGAGCCCCGGCGGATCAGCGCTCGCGTCCGAGCAGATCTTGGAAGCGGTGAAGCGCGTGGCGAAGCAGAAGCCCGTCATCGCGTACGTGGATCAGATCTGCGCGAGCGGCGGCTACATGGCGGCCATCGGCGCGAAGGAGATCTGGTCCGCGCCCCATGCCGTCGTGGGCTCCATTGGCGTGTTCGTGGGCAAGTTCGAGTACGGGGACCTGCTGGAGAAGCTGGGCATCCACCGCACCACGCTGGCGCGGGGCGAGAACGCGGCGTTCTTCTCTTCGTCGCGAGGCTTCACGCCGCAAGAGCGCGCCGCGCTGGAGCGCGAAGTGGAGGAGAGCTACCAGTCCTTCCTGGAGCTGGTGGCCCAGGCGCGAGGCCGGACGAAGGAGGAGATCCACCAGCGCGCGGAGGGGCGCGTCTACTCGGGGCTGCGCGCGAAGGAGGCGGGGCTGGTGGACCGCATCGGCGGCTTCGAGGAGGTCTGCCGCCACGCGCTGGAAGAGGCGCGCGTCCCGTCGGACGACTTCGATCTGGTGCGCTACGGAGACGCTCGCGCGAGGCTGTCGTTGCTCAAGCTGCTGATGGGCGCTGCGCACCCGGCCACGTACGCCTTCTGCACCACGGCGTGGAGCCTCCAGCGCTCCAGGGCCTTCCGCCGGTTCGACGATTGAGAGCGGCGCCGCGCCCTTTCACTGGGAGAGTCGGCCCTTTAGCATGCGCCGCATGGCCCGCTCCTGCCCGGTCTGCCCCAGCCAGCCCATGAACGTCGTCCATGCCTCCGACGTGGAGGTGGACGTCTGTCCGCGCTGCCACGGTCTGTACTTCGACCGGGGGGAGCTGGAGCGCTTTCCGGACCGGCCTTCGCTCAAGCCGCTGCTGACCGCGGCGAGGCAGGCCGCATCGCGCTGCCGCACCGGCGGGCACCTCGTCCCACGCGCCATGGCCGTCTGTGCCACCTGCTCCGGCGCGCCCCTGGGCTGTCCCGGCTGCGGCGCGCGGCTGGCGATGGTCAACGCGCGCGTGTGCAACGTGGACCTGTGCACGCACTGCGGCGGCACCTGGCTGGACGCGGGCAAGTTCGAGGCCCTGGAGAAGGCCGAGGTGACGGCCCCCAAGCCCACGCCCGCGACGTCCAAGGGCTGGGAGGTCGCCGCGGCGACGGATGGGGGCGCGGACCCATGGAAGGGTCCAGGCTCCACGGCCGCGCTGCCGCCGTCGGACTCGCCCACGGGCGGACTGGGCGTGCTCTCCCCGCTGGCCTGCGTCCATTGCGGCATCCAGGTCTCCGTGCCCCAGGCGTACGCGTTCAACGGTGACCTCTACTGCCGCGAGCACCGCCCGAAGGGCGCCGTGTCGGGCAACAGCCTTCCCAGGGACCGGGACCCGTCCAACTACCCGAACCTGGAAGCCGCGTCGGACGGCGTCGACCTGGCGGACATCGTCGTCTGGCTATTCCGGCTGCTGCGCCGCTGACCGTTCGTCCGCGGGAGCACCAACGGGGCGGACGTCCGGGCATTGCCGGCCCCGGAGCCGGCGTCTACCCTGCCGCGCCAGTGATGACCCGCCTTGCCCCCTTGAGCCTCCTGTTGCTGGGCACCGCCTGTGCCACCATGTCCCGTGAACCGGCCTCGGTCGCGGAGGCGTACGCCAAGGCACTGGAGGAGAACCGGCTGTCGGACGCCTACCGCCTGACGACCGGCACCCCGGAGGGCGAGGGGGCCTTCCTGGACGAGTACTCCGTCGAGGCCGCTCGGAAGGAGCGCGCCGCCGCCGTCCGGGCAGGCTCGGGCGTGCTGGAGGCCCGGGCCCCGTCCGTCACGCTGGCCCGCCAGGGAGAGGACTGGCGCGTGGTGGAGTCTCGCCCCGCGGACGTTCCCCGAGCGGCGCTGAAGAAGTTCCTGGACCAGGTGGAGTCCCGCGACTGGAAGGGCGCATGGGGCCTGCTCGCCTCGCCGCTGAGGGCCCGCTACACCCCGGAGCGCCTGAAAGAGGACTTCGAGCGCGAGCCCCTGGCCAGGGAGCGCCTGCGCCGCGCCCGGCTGGCCCTCAACACCCACGTGCGCGTGGCGGCGGGTGAAGCGCTGTTCCCCCTGGGGGGGGAGCGCGCGGTGCGGCTGGTGCTGGAGGATGGCGAGTACCGGGTGGCAGCCATCGAATGAGGCCCAGAAGCCGGGCGCGATCCGGGGCCGGAGGAAGGCCGGGCGGCCTCCGGACATGTGCGTTAAACGACGTTGACAGCCCCCGGAGTGCTGGCAATCTCCGCCCCCCTTCGAGCGTGCAAGCGCCCGTTTTCAAAAGGTTTCAGGTGTTCCGATGAGCGTGTCCCAGGCCGATGTGATGACGGCCATGTCGAAGGTGATCGACCCCGAGCTGCATGTCGACCTGGTGAAGGCCGGCATGGTGAAGGATGTGCGCGTCACCGGCGACACGGTGAAGCTGAAGATCGAGCTGACCACGCCCGCGTGTCCCATGAAGGGGAAGATCCAGGCGGACGCGGAGGCCGCGCTCAAGGCGGTGCCGGGCCTGAAGTCCTTCGACATCGAGTGGGGCGCCCAGGTGCGCGGCGTCGCCGGGGGCTCCGGCGGCGGGGCGCTGCTGCCGGGCGTGAAGAACATCCTGCTCGTGGGCGCCGGCAAGGGCGGCGTGGGCAAGAGCACGGTGGCGGTGAACCTGGCCACGTCGCTCGCGCAGCACGGCGCCAAGGTGGGCCTGCTGGACGCGGACTTCTACGGCCCCTCCGTGCCGCTGATGACGGGCACCGCGGACAAGCGCCCGGTGAGCCCCAACGGCAAGACGCTGGATCCGCTGGTCGCCCACGGCATGAAGATCATGTCCATCGGCTTCCTGGTGGAAGCGGATCAGGCGCTCATCTGGCGCGGCCCCATGCTCCACGGCGCCCTCATGCAGCTGGTGCG
The DNA here is from genome assembly GCF_003612075.1 of Corallococcus sp. CA041A. Taxonomy (NCBI): domain Bacteria; kingdom Pseudomonadati; phylum Myxococcota; class Myxococcia; order Myxococcales; family Myxococcaceae; genus Corallococcus; species Corallococcus sp. CA041A. Next base: position 3,607 of record NZ_RAWF01000221.1, on the reverse strand, counting down.
CGACGTGAACTGGGGGGAGCTGGACTACCTCATCCTGGACCTGCCCCCGGGCACGGGCGACGTGGCGCTGACGTTGTCCCAGTCCGTGCGGGCCGCGGGCGCGGTGCTGGTGACGACGCCGCAGGACGTGGCGCTGGCGGACGTGGTGCGCGCCAAGCAGATGTTCGACAAGGTCCACATCCCCGTGCTGGGCATCGTGGAGAACATGAGCCAGTTCATCTGCCCGCACTGCAACAAGAGCACGCCCATCTTCAACCACGGCGGCGGGCGCAAGGCGGCGGAGATGTTCGGCATCCCATTCCTCGGGGAGATCCCGCTCGACCTCAAGGTGCGTGAGGCGGGAGACTCCGGCGTGCCGGTGGTGGTGGGGCACAAGGACAGCCCGGAGGCGAAGGCCTTCCAGGACGTCGCTCGCGCGATCGCGGGCCGCGTGTCCGCGCAGTCCATGAAGAGCGTGCCCCTGCCGGTGATGCAGGCCCGGTAGGGCTCAACCGAAGTGTAAGGAGACCGCATGGCCCCGGCCGGCAACGACGACCTCCCGCCTGATCCGCTGTTCGATGACGACTCGGAGCAGCAGCCCGGACGGGAGAACCGCTCGGGCGGCTTCGTGCCGGACTTCGTGCGGCGCATGGCGGTGGCCGGCATGGGCGCGGTCTTCATGGGCGAGGAGGGCATCCGGGCCCTCGCCGGCCAGCTCAAGCTGCCCAAGGAGGCGCTGGGCTTCCTCCTGTCCCAGGCGGAGAAGACCAAGGACGACATCAGCCGCGTCGTCACGGAGGAGCTGCGCCGCTTCATGCAGTCGGAGAAGCTGCGTGACGAGTTCCTCAAGCTGCTCTCCGGCATGACGGTGGAGGTCAAGGCGCAGATCCGCCTGGTGCCGTCGGAGAAGGCGGAAGAGGCGCCCGCGCCGGAGCATCCCCCCAAGGCCAGCAAGAAGGCCGCGGAGGCGCCCACCGCGCGCGTGGTCATCACGGACGTGAACGCGCGCCGGCCGGCCTCCAAGCGCTCGAAGCGGGAGTAAGGACGTGGCGGAGGAAGTCACCGCATCGCCCGCGCCGGAAGCCCCAGCGCCTCCCGCTCCGGAGAAGCCGCGGCCTGGCTGGCGCACGCACCCGCTGCCCAAACGGCTGGCGCTCATCGCCATCGTGGCGGTGGGGCTGTGGCTGTGGAAGGCCACGGACCTGCCGGAGCGTCAGCTCATCTTCCAGTTTACCGGCGACGGCTGGAGCAGCGTGCGCGCCGTGGACCTCCAGGTGGTGGACGACGAGGAGCACATCCTCAAGCGCGAGGAGCTGTTCTTCGCGAACGGCCCGCCCCCGGAGGTGACGTTCAAGATGCGCCTGCCGGAGGGCACCGTCCGCGCGCTCCTGTTCGTGAAGGTGGAGGGGCGCGAGCCGCGCGTGCGCCTGGAGGAGCGGCTCACGGTGGGCGAGGGTGAGGCCATCGTCCGCCAGCTGCGATTGCCCGCCGCCAGTCGTTGACCGGCGTTGACCCTCCTGGGGGCGTGCGTTATGGCCGCCGGCACAGGAGAGAAGACGCCATGGCAACGGAACACATCGTCGTCGTCGGTGCAGGGCAGATGGGCGCGGGCATCGCGCAGGTGGCGCTCCAGGCGGGCCTGCGCGTGTCGCTGGTGGACGTCAACAAGGACGGACTCGCCAAGGGCGCGGACCGCATCAAGGCCGGCCTGAAGAAGCTGGCGGAGAAGGGCAAGCTGGATGCGGCGAAGCAGCAGGCCGCGGAAGCCAACCTGGCCACCTTCACCAACGCGCGCGACGCGAAGGACGTGGACGTCGCCATCGAGGCCGTCACGGAGAACGAGGACCTCAAGCGCCGCATCTTCCTGGAGCTGGACGAGGTGGTCCGCCCCGGCGGCATCCTCGCCACCAACACGTCCTCCATCCCCATCACCCGCATCGCCGCGGCCACGAAGCGCCCCGAGTCCGTCATCGGGATGCACTTCATGAACCCCGTGCCGGTGATGCAGCTGGTGGAGCTGATCCGCGGCGCCGCCACCAGCGATGAGACCTACGCCACCATCCGCACGATGGCCGAGCGCATGGGCAAGACGACGGTGGTCTCCAAGGACTACCCGGGCTTCATCGTCAACCGCATCCTCATCCCCATGCTGAACGAGGCCTGCTTCGCGCTGATGGAGGGCCTGGGCACCGCGGAGGACATCGACACCGCGATGAAGCTGGGCACCAACCAGCCCATGGGCCCGCTGCAGCTGGCGGACTTCATCGGCCTGGACACGGTGCTCTACATCGCCGAGGTGCTGCACAAGGGCCTGGGTGACTCCAAGTACCGCCCGTGCCCGCTGCTGCGTCAGTACGTGGACGCCGGCTGGTACGGCAAGAAGTCCGGCCGCGGCTTCTACAAGTACTAGGCCTTCCGGAGACACCACACATGGACTACCAGAACATCAAGTTCGAGAAGGACGGCGCCCTCGCCATCCTCACCGTGGACCGGCCCAAGGCGCTCAACGCGCTCAACAGCGCCACGTTCCACGAGATGGACCACGCGCTGCGCTCGCTGAAGGACGACACGCGCGCGCTCATCGTCACCGGCGGCGGGGACAAGTCCTTCGTCGCGGGCGCGGACATCGCGGAGATGTCCACCATCAGCGCCGCGCAGGCCCGTGAGTTCTCCGCGCTGGGGCACCACGTCTTCGCGTCCCTGGAGAACCTGTCCATCCCCACCATCGCGGCCGTGAACGGCTTCGCGCTGGGCGGCGGCCTGGAGCTGGCCCTGGGCTGCGACCTCATCTACGCGTCGGAGAAGGCGAAGCTGGGGGTGCCCGAAGTCACCCTGGGCGTCATCCCGGGCTTCGGCGGCACGCAGCGCCTCACGCGCCTCCTGGGCCGCGCCCGTGCGAAGGAGCTGCTCTTCACCGCGGACCGCATCGACGCGGCGAAGGCGAAGGAGATCGGCCTGGTCCTGGAGGTGCTGCCCGCGGACAAGCTGATGGAGCACTGCAAGGCGGTGGCCGCGAAGATCCTCAAGAACGGCCCGCTCGCGGTGGCCCAGGCCAAGCGCGTGGTGGAGTACGGCGCGGATCAGGACCTGCGCGCCGCCAATGAGCTGGAGCGCCAGGGCTTCGCGGTCCTCTTCGGTTCGGAGGATCAGCGCGAGGGCATGGCCGCGTTCCTGGCCAAGCGTCCGGCCAACTTCCAGGGCAAGTGACGTGAAGCACGCGGTCGCGGCCGGGAGCCTGCTGTGCTTCCTGGCCGCGCCGCCGGCCCGGGCGGAGGAGGTCTCCGAGCAGGAGCCCCGCGCCCCGGCCCTGGTGTCCTGGAAGCGCACGCTGTGTCTCTACACGCTGTGCTTCCTGGAGCCCGCCATCCCGGACCTCCGCCGCGAGTGGGGCGATGGCGCCCACTGGGTGCTGTCCTGGCCCATCCATCCGTGGGCCACGCCACCGTTGGACGTACCCGGCGTGTTGGGTCCCACGCTCATCCTGTCGCCCTTCGTGGAGCCCCAACTGAGGCTGCGACCGTCCACCTTCCGCATGCTCGCCGGGGCTCGCGTGTATGCCTTCCCGGACGCGTACCGCTTCGGCGTGCTGGCCGAAGGGGCGGGCGTGTGGGGCGGAGACGGGAAGGGC
>NZ_RAWF01000220.1:0-16953 GCF_003612075.1 Corallococcus sp. CA041A | reverse complement strand
CCCCCGACGCGGGCCCCCAGCCCTGATCTCCAGGGGTTGGGTGACCCCATGAAAAAGACGCGGCTGGCATGCTCCGTTGGGACCCAGAAATGTCCTGCATCCGACGTCGAAATCGGCCCTCGTGTGTGATCATAGATTGCAAGCCGCGATCCCACTGACCCGGCAGCCGCCTACTGGATCTAGCGTTGACACACTGGATGCCCCCCCATAGCTTGTGGGCCGCCGAGCGGCGGGCCGGGGTTCCGGCCGGCTGCTCTTGAGCTCTGGAGGCAGTGTGGTTTTCTTGCGCGACGCCTGCTTCTGTCCGACAAATAGCTACATGTCGGCCTCCTGTTTCAAGGCCATCGGGTCCTGATCGGAAGAAGCAGTCCCGCCCTCCTATCTCTGAAGCCGTCATCTACGGGGCAGTCCGCCCTGCTGGCTACGCCATTGCCTTGCCCGGAAGTGAGACGCCCTTGACCGTCCAGACGCCTTTCAAGCCGAACGCCGTCGCCTCGCCACCCCCCGACTCCGCCGCCGTGGCGCCCGCCACGCAAGCCCCGTCGGCCACCGGCGACTTCACCACCACCATGCGGGTGAAGAAGCGCAACGGCACGGCGGAGCCGGTGGACCTCAACAAGATCGTCCGCGCGGTGGGCAAGTCGTGCGTGGGCCTGTCGCGCGTGGACGTGATGCGCGTGGCCACCAAGACCATCAGCGGTCTGTATGACGGCGCCACCACGCGGGAGCTGGACAGCCTGTCCATCCAGACCGCCGCGGCGCTCATCGTGGAGGAGCCCGAGTACGCCCGGCTCTCCGCGCGCCTGCTCTCCACCTTCATGCAGAAGGAGGTCAGCAACCAGGACATCCAGTCCTTCAGCCAGTCCGTCGCCGCCGGCCACAAGCACGGCCTCATCGCGGACCGCCTGCTCACCTTCGTCCAGGCCAACGCGCGCAAGCTCAACGCCGCCATCGACCCGGTCCGCAACGACCTGTTCGAGTACTTCGGCCTGCGCACCGTCTACGACCGCTACCTGCTCAAGAACCCGCAGACGCGCGAAGTGATTGAGACGCCGCAGGATTTCTTCCTGCGCGTGGCGTGCGCCCTGTCCGGCGACAACGCGCGCGAGGCCATCGAGCTGTACCGCCTGTTCAGCTCGCTGGAGTACCTGCCCAGCTCCCCCACCCTGTTCAACTCCGGCACGCGCCACGAGCAGCTCTCCAGCTGCTTCCTCCTGGACTCGCCGGCGGACGAGCTGGACGCCATCTACAAGAAGTATTCGGACATCGCGATGCTGTCGAAGTTCAGCGGCGGCATCGGCGTGGCGTACCACCGCGTGCGCGCGCGCGGCTCGCTCATCAAGTCCACCAACGGCCACTCCAACGGCATCGTCCCGTGGCTCAAGACGCTGGACGCGTCCGTGGCGGCGGTGAACCAGGGCGGCAAGCGCAAGGGCGCGTGCTGCGTGTACCTGGAGACGTGGCACGCGGACATCGAGGACTTCCTCGAGCTGCGCGACAACACCGGTGACGAGGCCCGCCGCGCGCACAACCTGAACCTGGCCAACTGGGTGCCGGACCTCTTCATGCGCCGCGTGGAGGCCGACCAGGAGTGGAGCCTCTTCGACCCGAAGACGACGCCCCACCTCACCGACCTCTTCGGCGAGGCCTTCGAGAAGGCCTACGCGGAGGCCGAAGCGCAGGGCCACGCCGTGCGCAAGGTGAAGGCGCGCGACCTGTACGCCCGGATGATGAAGGTGCTGGCCCAGACGGGCAACGGCTGGATGACCTTCAAGGACATCTGCAACCGCAAGAGCAACCAGACGGGCCAGCCGGGCAACGTCATCCACCTGTCCAACCTGTGCACCGAAATCCTGGAGGTCACGAGCCAGGGTGAGACGGCGGTGTGCAACCTGGGCTCGCTCAACCTGGGCCGCATGGTGAAGGACGGGAAGTTCGACTTCGACCAGCTGCGCTCCAACGCGATGCTCGCGCTCAAGCAGTTGGACCGCGTCATCGACCTCAACTACTACCCCATCCCCACCGCCGCGGACTCCAACCGCCGCTGGCGCCCGGTGGGCCTGGGCCTGATGGGCCTCCAGGACGTCTTCTTCCAGCTGCGCCTGCCCTTCGACTCCGTGGAGGCGCGCAACCTGTCCAAGAAGATTTCGGAGGAGATCTACTACGCGGCGCTCGTCACCTCCTCCGACCTGGCGGAGCAGTTCGGCGCGCACCCCTCCTTCCCGGAGACGCGCGCGGCCAAGGGCGAGCTCCAGTTCGACAGCTGGGGCATCGTCCCGGAGGACACGCTGCGCTGGGACGCGCTGCGCTCGCGCATCATGAAGGTGGGCCTGCGCAACTCGCTGATGATCGCCATCGCGCCCACGGCCACCATCGCGTCCATCGCCGGCTGCTACGAGTGCATCGAGCCGCAGGTGTCCAACCTCTTCAAGCGGGAGACGCTGTCCGGTGACTTCCTCCAGGTGAACCGCTACCTGGTGCGCGACCTGCAGCAACTGGGCCTCTGGAACGAGAGCACCCGCAACCGCATCAAGCTGGCCGAAGGCAGCGTGCAGGACCTCACGGAGCTGCCGGAGGCGCTGCGCGCCATCTACCGCACCGCGTGGGAGCTCCCCATGCGCGCGCTGCTGGACATGGGCGCGGACCGCGGCGCCTTCATCGACCAGAGCCAGTCGCTCAACCTCTTCGTGGAGACGCCCAACATCGGGAAGCTGTCCTCGATGTACTTCTACGCGTGGCAGAAGGGGCTGAAGACGACCTATTACATGCGCTCGCGCCCGGCGACCCGCATCGCCAAGGCCACCGTGGGCCAGGGCGGCCCGACGATGACGGCCGCCCCCACGCCCGCGCCGCAGGTGGTGACGGCGGAGGCGGAAGCGGTGGCGTGCTCGCTGGAGAACCCCGAGGCGTGCGAGGCCTGCCAGTAGTCACCTGGCGGCCCCCCACCCTGCTGTCCCCTGTCGTCGTGTGAGTAAGGGAGTACCGAAGCAATGCTGCTCGATCCGGGAATGAACCTGACGCTGCGCCCCATGGCGTATCCCGTCTTCTTCGAGATGTACCGCAACGCCATCAAGAACACCTGGACGGTGGAGGAGATCGACTTCTCCACGGACCTGGTGGACCTGCGCTCGAAGATGACGGACGCGGAGCGTCACCTCATCCACCGGCTGGTGGCCTTCTTCGCCACGGGCGACTCCATCGTCGGCAACAACCTGGTGCTCAACCTCTACAAGCACCTGAACGCGCCCGAAGCGCGCATGTACCTGTCGCGCCAGCTCTATGAAGAGGCCCTGCACGTCCAGTTCTACCTGACGCTGCTGGACAGCTACGTGCCGGACCCGGCGGAGCGCGCCAAGGCCTTCGCGGCGGTGGACAACATCCCGTCCATCCAGCGCAAGGCGCGCTTCTGCATGAAGTGGATGGACAGCATCCAGGCGCTGGATCAGGTCCGTTCCAAGTCGGACCGCCGCCAGTTCCTCTTGAACCTCATCTGCTTCGCGGGCTGCATTGAAGGACTCTTCTTCTTCGCGGCCTTCGCCTACGTGTACTTCCTGCGCAGCAAGGGGCTGCTGAACGGTCTGGCCGCGGGCACCAACTGGGTGTTCCGCGACGAGTCCGCCCACATGACCTTCGCCTTCGAGGCCATCAAGACCGCGCGCAAGGAGGAGCCGGACCTCTTCGACGCGGGCATGGAGAAGGACGTCGTGCAGATGATGCGCGACGCGGTGGAGTGCGAGACGCAGTTCGCCCAGGACCTGCTGAGCGGCGGCGTGATGGGCCTGTCCGTGCAGGAGATGCGCGGCTACCTGGAGTACGTGGCCGACCAGCGCCTGCAGATGCTGGGCATCGCCCCCGTCTTCCACACCAAGAACCCGCTGCACTTCATGGACCTGCAGGACGTGCAGGAGCTCACCAACTTCTTCGAGCGCCGCGTGTCGTCCTACCAGGTCGCCGTGGGCGTGGGCGCCGCCAACGACGTCGTCTTCGACGCCGCCTTCTAGGCCTCTCCCCTGCTTCACACACAAAGGCCGTGCCCCGCGACGAAGCGAGGCACGGCCTTCGTGCTTCCAACCCTCTTTAGACGGGGCGCTCCACGTCGCTCGGGCCCGCCACGCGCTCCCGGCGCTCCTCGTCCGTCGCCTGCTCCGCGCGCGCGGCCGTAATCTGCACCGCCGGGCGGTTCACCAGCCGGTACACCGCGGACGCGAAGGCAGCCCCCAACAGCGGCGCGATGATGAACATCCACAGCTGGCGCAGGGCGTCGCCTCCGGCGAACAGCGCCGGGCCCAGGCTGCGCGCCGGGTTCACCGACGTGTTGGTGATGGGGATGCCCACCAGGTGGATGAGCGTCAGCACCAGGCCAATGGCCACGCCCGCGAAGCCCACCGGCGCCCGCGAGTCCGTGGCCCCCAGCACCGTCAGCACCAGCAGGAAGGTGAGCACCACCTCCGCGATGAAGGCCGCCCCGCCGCCGTAGCCCTCCGGCGACGCCACCCCGTAGCCGTTGCTGCCCAGCCCCTCCGCACCCGCGGAGTACCCGCCCGGCGCGCCCTTCGCGATGAGCAGCACCACGCCCGCGGCGAGGATGGCGCCCACGCACTGCGCGATGACGTAGCCAGCCAGGTGCCGCTTGTCGAACTTGCCCGCCATCATCAGGCCCACCGTCACGGCCGGGTTCACGTGGCAGCCGGAGATGGGGCCAATCGTGTACACCATGGCCAGCAGCGACAGCCCGAAGGCGAAGGCCACGCCCAGGAAGCCGATGCGGTCGCCCGCCAGCACCGCCGCCCCAACGCCTCCGAGCACCAGCACGAAGGTGCCCACCGCTTCCGCCAGGTACTTCTGCATCGCGTCGCCATTGGTGGGGGCCGTCCGGGCGGCCCTCACGTTTCCGTCTCGCATGTTCAAGCCTCCTCAGGGGTCCAGAGGAGAGGCTGTGCATGCGTGCGCCCCACAACGCGTGAGGGCCCTGCACACGGCCGCCGTGCGGCGCATGGACAAGGCCCTCGCAGTCCCGAGGCCCCCACCCCGAAGGGAGGGGCACCCGAGCCCATCAGGCGTTTCTCAGACGTGCTTCCAGATGCCGATGAACGGCAGGTTCCGGTACTTCTCGCCGTAGTCCAGGCCGTACCCGACGACGAACTTGTCCTCGATGACGAAGCCCTTGTAGTCGATTTCCACCTTCGCCTTGGCCCGCGCGGGCTTCTCCAGCAGCGAGCAGATCTTCACCGACGCCGGGTGCCGCGCCCGGAGGTTCTCCAGGAGGAAGCTCATGGTGAGCCCCGTGTCGATGATGTCCTCGATGATGAGCAGGTGCTTGCCCGCCATCGGCTTGGACACGTCCGTGGTGATGCGCACCTCGCCCGTGGACTCCGTACCGCCGTGGTAGCTGGACACGCCCAGGAACTCGAGCGTCAGCGGCAAGTCAATGGCGCGCGCCAGGTCGATGGCGAAGAACGCGGAGCCCTTGAGCACGCAGATGAGCGTCAGCTCCTTGCCCTCGTAGTCGCGGGTAATCTGCGCGCCCAGCTCCTTCACGCGCGCCTGCACGGCCTCCTCGGAGATGAGGACGCCGACATCCTTCTCGTGGAACGTCGTCACCGGGTGCTCCCTCTACACGTAGGCGTTGTTCATGATCTCCCCGAAGCCGCCGCCGCCGGGGACGATGTACTGACGGTCATCCAGGCCCCGCTCCTTCTCCCAGAGCAGGCCCGGCGCGGTGCCGAACACCTCCGGCGGGGACAGGCCGCGGTCCAGACGGAGCGCGTAGATGATGACGTCCGGGTGCTCCGTCGTCATCCGGCGCAGGTACTCCGGCGTGACGATGAGGTTGAGCGTGATGATGCGCCGGGCCTTCCCGGGCACCCTCGTCTTGTACAGCTGGATGGCCGTGGCCAGGCTGCCGCCCGTGGCCCCCATGGGGTCCGGGAACAGCACGAACGCGTCATCCACGTCCCCGCCAATCTTCGCGCCGCCAATCTCCGAACCCACCACCGCCTGGGCCGCGTCGATCATCCGGCTCATGATGATGTGGTCCTGGCGCACCAGGGACGGATCCACCGTGAAGTTGAGCAGGTCATACGTCACCTGCGACGGCAGCGTGCCCGCCCGCGCGATGTTCACCGTCACCACGCGCAGCTGCGGGTCCACCACCTCGCCCTGGTAGATGCCCAGGGGCGTGGAGTCGATCATGCGGGTGGGAATGGTCACCATCTTGCGCGGGAACTCCGCGTTGATGACCGTCTTCACCAGGTCCGCGTAGAGCTGCTCCACCAGCCGGTTGATCTGCGGCTGCAGCGTGCCCTTGGCGCACAGCGTGGCCAGTTGGGAGAGGAGAAACGGATTTCCCACCAGGTGGACGCTGGGACCATAGTGGTGGGCCATCTCGTTCAACTTGAACGGCACGTTCGCGTAGAGAGTGTCGCGCATCGGATGGGGCTCCCGCGCCGGTGACAGGCGGATTGAGGCTTTCAGTCGAACAGCTTCAGCGTCTGCGGAGGGCTCGCCTCCGCGGGTTCCGCCACGTGACACTTGCGGCAGCGCGGCTCGTAGGCACCCGCCGCGCCCACCACCACCCGCTCCTCGCTGCCAATGATGCGCTGCGAACGGTTGGCCGGGTTCCCGCACACCGCGCAGATGGCCAGCTCCTTCGTCACGTACTCCGCCACCGCCATCAGCTGCGGCATCGGCTCGAAGGGGCGCCCCTGGTAGTCCTGGTCCAGGCCCGCGCAGATGACGCGCATGCCCCGTTGGGCGAGCGCCTCGCACACCTGCACCACTTCTCCGCCCAGGAACTGCACCTCGTCGATGCCCACCACCTGCGTGTCGGGGGACAGGTGCCGGAAAATTTCTTCAGCCCTTTCGATAGGCAGGGACGTCAATTTCAACTGGCTGTGGCTGACCACCTGCGTGTCGTCGTAGCGGGTGTCGATGCGCGGCTTGAACACGCGCACCTTCTGCCGGCCGTACAGCGCGCGCTTGACGCGGCGGATCAACTCCTCCGTCTTGCCGGAGAACATCGATCCGCAGATGACCTCTATCCACCCGATATCTTTGGGGAATTGATGCAATGGGCACTCGTCTCGGTGTGGCTGGGCGGGGCGAATCTCCGCGACCCATCCCTTCCCGTCAATTTCGTTTCCAGGCCGGCAAGCCCCCGCCTCCGCCGCCTGCCCGGCTGCTTCCCATGAAGTCCCGGAAGCCCTGGCAAGGGATTTGAATAGCCCTGGCTCCAGGTAGCAGGACGGGAACCTTGGGGGTGGGGCGTGGCGGCGACGGCGAACGAGGTGCAGGCGGGGAGTTGGGCGCAGCAGGCTTCTTTCTACACGTCACCGGCGTCGGTGGCGCTGCTCATGCTGAACCTGTTGGACGGGCTGTTCACCCTGCTCTTCCTGCAGCTGGGGGTGGCGGAGGAGCTCAACCCGGTGATGCGCGTGGCGTACGAGCAGTCACCGCTGCTCTTCATGTTCTCCAAGCTGCTCATCGTGAACGCGGGGCTGTGCCTGCTGTGCCTGCACCGCCGGCTCAAGGCCAGCCGCCTCGCCATCCGCGCGGGCGCCATCGTCTACGCCATCATCGTGGTCTACCACCTGGCCTTCCTCGCCCACCTGGTGAGTCATTGGCCCTTCGGGGCATGACGGCTGGAGGCCCAGTGAACGGTCCCCAGCGCGACAGGTAGGGGGTGCTTGCTTTTCACCTTCAGTCTGTCCCAGGCTTCCCCGTAGCTCCGGCCTTCCAGGTTCGGGGGGGGACCATGAACATCACCGACGTCCGGGTGTTTCCGGTCGAAGAGGACAAGCTCAAGGCGTACGTCACCATCACCCTGGATCACTGCTTCGTCGTGCGCGACCTGAAGGTGATCCACGGCTCCACCGGGCTCTTCATCGCGATGCCCGCGAAAAAACGGAAGGACGGGACCTACAAGGACATCGCCCATCCGTTGAACGCGGACACGCGAAGCCAGATGGAGCGGGTCATCCTCATCGAGTACGAGAAACACCTTCACCAGGCGCAGAACGGGACGCTCGGCCCCGTGGCGGCTGAACTCGACTAACGAACTTCCATTCGGGGCGCGCACGGGTTAGTCAGCGCCCCCATGCAGCCGTCGCGTGACTTCAAGGTGTTCGCCGGGAACTCGAACCCGGCGTTGGCGCAGCGCATCTGCGAATACCTCCAGCGGCCCCTGGGCAACGCGGTGGTGGACACGTTCTCCGACGGGGAGATCCACGTCGAGATCGGCGAGAACGTGCGAGGACAGGACGTGTTCATCGTCCAGTCCACCTGTCCGCCGACGAATCACCACCTGATGGAGCTGCTGATCATGTGCGACGCCCTCAAGCGGGCGAGCGCCGGCTCCATCACCGCCGTGATGCCGTACTACGGGTACGCGCGACAGGACCGGAAGGTGGCGGCCCGCACGCCCATCACCGCCAAGCTGGTGGCGGACATGCTGGAGGTCGCGGGCGTCAACCGGGTGGTGTCCATGGACATGCACGCCGGGCAGATCCAGGGCTTCTTCAACATGCCCTCGGATCATCTCTACGGCTCGCCGGTGTTCCTGGAGGACATCCGCAAGCGCTTCACGGAGTCGAGCGAGCTGGTCATCGTCAGCCCGGACGCCGGCGGCGTGGAGCGCGCGCGCGCCTACTCCAAGCGGCTGAACACGGGGCTGGCCATCATCGACAAGCGCCGCCCGCGCCCCAACGCCTCGGAGGTGATGAACCTCATTGGCGACGTGAACGGCAAGGACGCCATCCTGGTGGACGACATGGTGGACACCGCGGGCACGCTCGCCCAGGCGGCCCTCGCGCTGAAGGACAAGGGCGCGCGCCGGGTGCTCGCGTACGCGGTGCACCCCATCCTGTCCGGCCCCGCCATCCAGCGCATCACCGACTCCGTCCTGGAGGAGGTCGTCTTCACGGACACGGTGCCGCTCGCGGCCAACGCCAAGGCGTGCCCGAAGATCCGCGCCCTGCAGACGGACGCCCTCTTCGGGGAAGCCATCGCGCGCATCCACCGCGCGGACTCGCTGAGCTCGCTGTTCGTCTGAAGTCCGTCCGAGCTTGAGAGCCGCCTGGAGTCCGGGCGGCTTGACGAAGGACCCCGGGGGCTGGCATGTCCGGCCCCCTCCACCGGTTCCATGGGCCCGTCACAACGGCCCGGGCGCCGTCTTCGGGGCCCACCATGGGGGTGGGATGCCGAGGGCGCCCAGACGCCGGTGAACACCGCGGTACCCACCGATAAAGAGAGATTTCCATGGCCACCGACAAGAGCACCCTCGAAGCGCAGGCCCGTGAAGGTTCCGGCAAGGGCATTGCCCGCCGCCTGCGTGCGTCCGGCCAGGTTCCCGCCGTCGTCTACGGCAAGCACCTGAAGGCGCCGCTGCACATCTCCGTGGACCCCAAGGCCATCCGCACGGCCATCAACACCCCGCACAAGCTGAACACGCTCATCCAGCTGAAGCTGGCCGGCAATGAGCAGCAGGTCCTGCTGAAGGACTACCAGATGGATCCGCTCACCCGCGACATCCTGCACGCGGACTTCATCGCCGTGAGCGAGAAGGAGCAGGTCAAGGTGAACCTCCCCGTCGTGCTCACCGGCAAGGCCCCGGGCGTGGCGGAGGGCGGTCTGCTCACGCAGATCCGCCGCAACCTGGAGGTCTGGGCGCTCCCCGGCGCCATCCCGCTCCAGATTGAAGTGGACGTCAGCAATCTGCAGATCGCGGAAGCCATCCACGTGAACGACGTGAAGCTCCCCGAGGGCGTGTCCGTGAAGACGCACGTCAACTACACCATCGCGGTCCTCGCCGCGCCGGAAGCGGCGGAGGCGGCTCCGGCGGCCGCGGCGGCTGCTGCCCCGGCGGCGGGCAAGGCGGCGGACGCGAAGGCGGGCGACGCGAAGGCCCCCGCGGCGGCCGCGGCCAAGGCCCCGGCCAAGGCCGCGGCGAAGAAGTAGTCCTCTTCCGCCGTTCGGTATCTCCTCGCGGGGCGGGCCTCTTCCAGGGCCTGCCCCGCTGTCTTTTTCCGGGTGTAGGCCCTTCAAGGTCCCCACCCTCCTCTGGAGCCTTCCATGAAGCTCATCTGCGGGCTGGGCAACCCCGGGCGCGAGTACGAGCGCCACCGCCACAACGTCGGGTTCATGGTGGTGGACGCGCTCCTGTCGCGCGCCCGCGCGGAGCTCACCCAGGACAAGTTCCAGGCGCGGGTGGGCCAGGGGAGCCTGGGCGGCGAGCGCATCCTCTTCGTGGAGCCGCAGACGTACATGAACCTGTCCGGCCGCTCCGTGGCGGAGGCCGCGCGCTTCTACAAGGTCGAAGTGCAGGACGTGCTCGTGGTGCACGACGAGCTGGACCTGCCCTTCGGGCGGCTGCAGCTCAAGGCGGGCGGCGGCGCGGGCGGGCACAACGGGCTCAAGAGCATGGTGCAGTGCCTGGGCGAGGACGCCTTCATCCGCGTACGGGTGGGCATTGGCAAGCCGGAGGGCCCCAACGCCAAGGAGCGCGTGGCGGGCTACGTCCTGTCCAACTTCGACGACGGCGAGCGCCGCCAGTTGGAGGAGCTCGTCGGGAAGGCGGCGGACATGGCGGAGAGCTGGGTGCGCGACGGGCTCTCCACGGCGATGAACCGCCACAACCGCAAGGCCTGAAGCGCGGGGCCGGCTGGTTGCCCCCCTGGCTCCCCTTGACTTTCCAGGAGGGGTCCTCTTAGAAGCCCCTTCCCCCGGAGTGCGTCCCACGCTTTCCGGTGGATGTTCTTTCAAAGCTTCCCGTGTTCACGCACGGGCCAAGGCGCGATGGTGACGGGCGCGCGAGAGGATTTCCCGTCCCCGGTGGTGGCCTTCGAGGGCCTCCGGCCGTTTCCCCGCTCCCCGGATGGTCCGGGGGGCACTCGACCCCAAGGGGAGAGAAACATGGCAGAGACGCAGGCCGCCAAGCGGCTTCGTGAGTACGAGACCATCTTCCTGGTCAAGCCGGACGTGACCGACGACAACGTGGACAAGCTCAAGGAGCGCGTCCGCACCATCGTTTCGCGTGAGGGCGGCAAGGTCCTCCGCTTCACGGTGTGGGGGAAGAAGAAGACCCTGTTCCCCGTGGCCAAGCAGCCCCGCGCCATCTACGTCCACACGAGCTTCCTGGGTGACGGCAAGCTGGTGGCGGAGATCGAGCGCAACCTGCGCAACATCGACGACGTCACGCGCTACATCTCCGTGAAGATCGCGGACGAGGTGGATCCCGAGTCCCGTCCGGTGCTCGAGGACCTCAAGCTGGCCGGCGACGTCGAGGAGACCCGTCCGGGCGCTCCCGTCGAGCGCGAGGGTGGCTTCCGCAGCGAGACGCCTGAGTTCGCGGGTGGCGATTCGGAAGAGGAGTCCACGGAGGAGGCGTAACGCCTCTGACGGGACCTTCACCCAACCTTCCAGGAAACGAGAACGTTCATGAGCAACGGCATGGATAGCAAGCAGGGCGCGGGCGCTTCCCGCGGCCCCGGTGGCGGTGGCGGCGGCTACGGCGGCGGTTCGCGCGGTGGCGACCGTGGTGGCGATCGCGGCGGTGACCGCGACCGTGGTGGTGATCGCGGCGACCGCGGCGGCATGGGCGGCGACGACGACAAGCGCGGTGGCCGCGGCTTCGGCCGCAAGAAGGTCTGCCGGTTCTGCGCGGAGAAGAACGCGTCGGTGGACTTCAAGGACCAGGCGACGCTGAAGTACTTCGTCACCGAGCGCGGCAAGATCATCCCCCGCCGCATCTCCGGCAACTGCGCGAAGCACCAGCGTGAGGTGGCGGTGGCCATCAAGCGCGCCCGCGGCATCGCGCTCCTCCCCTACAACGCGGTGGTCGGCTAGTCGCCGGTCCGCAACACAGGAGACAGAAACATGAAGGTCATTCTGCGTGAGGACATCGACAACCTCGGCAAGTCCGGCGAGCTCGTCACGGTGAAGGACGGCTTCGGCCGTAACTTCCTGCTGCCGCGCAAGAAGGCGGTCCTGGCGAGCGAGCAGAACCTGCGTCAGCTGGAGCACGAGAAGGCCGTGCACACGGCGCGCAATGCCAAGCTGAAGGGCGCTGCCGACGAGCAGGCCAAGAAGCTGGGCAGCGTCAAGGTCACCATCAAGCGCAAGGTGGGCGAGCAGGACAAGCTGTTCGGCTCCGTCACGGTGCTGGACATCGCCGAGGCGCTCGCGGCCCAGGGCCAGCAGGTGGATCGCCGCCAGCTGCACCTGGCCGAGCCCATCAAGTCGCTGGGCAACTACGAAGTGGAGCTCCGCCTGCACCGCGAGGTGACGGCGAAGATCAAGGTCGACGTGGTGGCCGAGTAGTCCACCGCATCACCTGAAGCGCTCCATCGCTTCAAGGGAAGGGCCGTCCGGGCAACCGGGCGGCCCTTTTCGCGTCTCCGGGGCGGAGGCCGTCCGGCTCGCGCCGCTGGCGGTCCGTTTCACGGCATCCGCGTGGATGCAGGGCCCCAGGCGTGGGTACTTCAGCGGCGGACACCGCCTGGAGGTCTCCGCCACGTGAGCGCCCCAATCCGCCCCGCCGCCGCGCACCACCCCGACCTGGACTGGCTCCGGGTGCTGGCCATCGTGGTGCTGCACCTGTTCCACACCGGGATGATGTTCAACACCTGGGAGTGGCACATCAAGAGCCCCCAGGCGCTGCCGCTGCTGGAGCCTGTCATGGGGGTGCTGCACCTGGTGCGCATGCCGCTGCTGATGGTCATCTCCGGCGCGGGCACCGCGTTCGCGCTCCGGCGGCGCTCCTTGAGGGCGTTCACGAAGGACCGGACGAAGCGGCTGTTGTTGCCGCTGGTGTTCGGCATGTTCGTGGTGGTGCCGCCGCAGATCTACGTGGAGCGGCTGTTCCAGGGCCGCATCCAGGGGAGCTACGCCGCGTTCTACCCGACGGTGTTCGACTTCGTGCCCTACCCCGCGGGCAGCTTCAGCTGGCACCATCTGTGGTTCGTGGCCTACCTGTTCGTCTACTGCCTCCTGGCCCTGCCCCTCTTCGCGGCGCTGCGCACGCAGGCCGGGGGACGGTTCCTCACGTGGGCGGACGCGTGGCTGTCGCGTGGAGTGAACGTGCTGTGGCTCGTGGTGCCGCTGGCGCTCAACCGGGTGCTGCTGCGCGACTTCCCGGAG
This sequence comes from Corallococcus sp. CA041A, assembly GCF_003612075.1. Taxonomy (NCBI): domain Bacteria; kingdom Pseudomonadati; phylum Myxococcota; class Myxococcia; order Myxococcales; family Myxococcaceae; genus Corallococcus; species Corallococcus sp. CA041A. Next base: position 3,819 of record NZ_RAWF01000220.1, on the reverse strand, counting down.
ACGCACGCGCTGCTGGATGATCCGCGCACGTTCGTGCACTACGGACTGCTGTTCCTCTATGGCCACCTGCTGGGCCGCTGCCCGGGTGTGTGGGGCCGGCTGGTGGCGCTGCGCCACGTGCTGCTGGCCGTGGCGTTGGCGGCGCTCGTGGTGGAGCTGGTGTGGCCGTGGCCGGTGATGCCGGTGGTGCCCGCCATCATGGGGGGCACGGTGCTCATCTGGAGCGGGCTGCTGACGGCGATGGCCTGGGCGCGGCACCACGTGCGCACGGCCCCCGCGTGGCTTTCGCACGCGCAGGCGCTTTCGTATCCGTTCTACATCTTCCACCAGACGGTCATCCTCTGCGTGGGCTACCTGTGCCTGCGCCTGCCAGTGGGGCCCTGGGCCATGCTCCTCGCGGTGCTCACGCTGTCCTTCGCCGTCACGCTGGCGCTGTGTGAAGGCGTGTCCCGCGTGGCCTGGCTCCGGCCGCTCTTCGGCATGAAGCCCCGCGCCGCGCGTCCCGCCGTCCTCACCCCGGAGGCCGTGGGGTGAGGGCCTGGGAGGACGTTCCATCCACGCGGTGGCGCTGGCCCCGGCTGCGCTTGCGTCCGGCGCTGAAGGTCCTGGCGTTCGGGCTGGCCCTGGGCGTGTGGCAGGGCAGCGCGGTGCGGCTGATGCAGCTGATGCGGCCGCATCCGGGCCATTGGGCGCCGGCGTTCATCTGGGAGATGACCAGCGCGCTCGCCGTCACGCTGCTGCTCCCCGTCCTGATGACGGCGGTGCTCAACGCGCCGGCCCCTCGCGTGGGCTGGACGCGCTTCCTGGGCATCCACGCGGCGGCGTTCAGCCTTTTCACGTCGCTGCACATCGCGCTGATGGCGGGGCTGCGGCATGGCATCTACGCGCTGCTGGAGCTGGGGGACTACGACCTGGGGCCTCCCGTGTACGCGCTCCCCATGGAGGCGCAGAAGGACCTGATTACCTACGGCCTGGGCTGCGCGGTCATCTCGCTCCTGTACGAGTGGCGACAGCGGCAGGCCCGGGCGCTGCGCTCGGCGGAGCTGGAGGGCGAGCTGCGGGCCGCGCAACTCCAGTCGCTCACGGGCCAGCTGCACCCGCACTTCCTCTTCAACGCGCTGCACACCATCGGGTCGGTGATGTACGAGGACCTGCCGCGCACGGACCGGCTCTTGAGCGACCTGGGCCAGCTCCTGCGCGCGAGCCTGGAGCGCACCGAGCCCACCTGGACGCTGGCCGAGGAGCGCGGGCACACCGAGCGCTTCGTCGCATTGCTCGCGGCGCGCTTCGGCGACCGGTTGGACGTGCGCTGGGACGTGGCGCCGGGCCTGGAGACCCAACGCGTGCCCTGCTTCGCGCTGCAGACGCTGGTGGAGAACGCGGTGAAGCACAACCAGGACCTGCGCGGCGCGCTGGAGGTGCGCATCCGCGCGCGTGCTGAAACGGACCGCTGGGCGCTGGAGGTGGAGGACACCGGGCGCGGCTTCGGGGCGCCCTCCCCTGCCTCCGGGCCCGGCGTGGGGCTGACGCAGCTGGCGCGCGTGCTCACGCTGCTTCATGGAGACCGGGCCCGGCTGGAGCGCGGCGCGGGACCGGAGGGTGGCGCGCGCGTGACGGTATGGCTGCCCCGGGTGGAGGTCGCATGACGGTGTTCCGCGTGCTGGTGGTGGACGACGAGGCGCCCGCTCGCGCGAAGGTGAAGCGCCTGCTGGCGGACGACGCGCGCTTCACCTGCGTGGGCGAGGCCTCGGACGGCACGGAGGCGCTCGCGCGCATCGAGTCGCTGCGGCCGGACCTGGTGGTGCTGGACGTGCAGATGCCCGGCCTCACCGGCTTCGAGGTCCTGGAGGCGCTCGGGCCGGACGCCTGCCCCGCGGTCATCTTCTCCACCGCCTACGAGCGCTTCGCGCTCCAGGCCTTCGAGGCCCACGCGGCGGACTACCTCCTCAAGCCCTATGACGCGGGCCGCTTCACCCGGGCGCTCGACAAGGCCCATGTGCTGCTGAGCGCGGGCACGCGCGGCTCGGCCGCGATGGACGCCCTGTTCGCCACGGTGGCGAAGGCCCGCCCGGAACGCCCGCTGGAGCGGCTGGTGGTGAAGGTGGGCGAGGGCTGGGTGCCCCTGCGCCTGGACACCGTGTGGCGCCTGTCGTCGGAGGACAAGTACGTGCGGCTCTTCACCGCCCAGGGCGAACACCTGGTGCGCCAGACGCTGCGGGCCCTGGAGGAGCGCCTGGACCCCACCCGCTTCGTGCGCGTGCACCGCGGCGACCTGGTGAACCTGGAGGCCGTGGCCCGCCTGGAGCCGTGGACGCATGGGGACGGCATCCTGGTGCTCAAGGACAGCTCCACGGTGATCCTCAGTCGCACCTACCGGGAGGCCTTCCTCCAGCAGTGGGGCGCCGCCGAATAGCCCGACGCGCGGGGTCGGTTCACCTGGAGGCCGGGCGGAGGTGCCACGGCGGGTCGCGGCATCCCTCCCGGACCTACCGGTTGCTACAGGACTGTTGCAGGAAACTGGACGTCCGCTGGACCGTGTCAGACGCTGCCTGTAGAGGTTCCAAGCAGCCATGCAGAACGTCCTGGACGGTAGGGAAGGTCGGCGGGTCCACGAGGATCTCGCCGCGGAGCGTGCGGTGCTGGGCGCCGTGCTGGCGGACAACGGGCTCATCACGCCCGTGGCGGAGGTCGTCCACGCGGACGACTTCGCCAGCCCTTCGCACGCGCAGATCTTCTCCGCGATGATGCGGTTGGATCAGCAGAGCAAGCAGGTGGACCACCTGACGCTCGCGGAAGAGCTCAAGGTCCTGGGCCAGCTCGTCTCGGTGGGCGGCCCCGCGTACCTGATGGGCCTGGACCAGGTCGTCCCGCTGGCGGCCAACGCCGTCCAGTACGCCCACATCGTCAAGGACCAGGCGCTGCGCCGGCGCCTGGCCAACGTGGGCCGGGAGATCCAAGAGCTCGCCAGCCAGGAGACGGGCGAGCTGGACGTCCTGCTCGACGAGGCCGAGCGCAAGGTCTTCCTCCTCGCGGAGAAGAAGCGAGAAGGCGACCTGCGTCCGGTCAGCGAGCTGATGGAGCAGACGCTCGACCTGCTGGACAAGATGAAGACCGCGAACACCGGCGTGACCGGTCTGTCCACGGGCTACATCGACCTGGACAATCAGCTGACCGGCCTGCACGCCGGTGAGCTCATCATCCTCGCGGCGCGTCCCGGCGTGGGCAAGACGTCCTTCGCCATGAACATCGCGGTGCACGCGGCGCTGAAGGAGAACAAGGCCGTCGGCATCTTCAGCCTGGAAATGCCCGCGGATCAGCTGCTCATGCGTCTGCTCGCGTCCACGGCGCGCGTGGACATGAAGAAGCTGCGCGGCGGCCGGCTGTCCCCGCACGACGAGGAGAAGTTCCAGGAGATGGCGGGCGCGCTCTACAACGCCCCCATCTACATCGACGACTCCGGCGGCCTGTCCCCGTTCGACCTGCGCGCGAAGGCGCGGCGCGTGAAGCAGAAGGACCCGCGCCTGTCGCTGCTCGTCATCGACTACCTCCAGCTGATGCACCAGAAGGGCAAGGTGGAGAGCCGCCAGCTGGAAGTCGCTGAAATCTCCCGCGCGCTCAAGCAGCTGGCCAAGGAGCTGGAGGTGCCCATCATCGCGCTCAGCCAGCTCAGCCGTAAGGTGGAGGAGCGCAAGGGCGGCAAGCCCATGCTCTCCGACCTGCGTGAGTCCGGCTCCATCGAGCAGGACGCCGACGTGGTGATGTTCATCCACCGCGAGACGGAAGAAGATGGCGGCGAGGGAGGCGGAGGCGGTGGCGGGG